>DAOTUO010000134.1:0-20342 GCA_034436595.1 Anaerolineae bacterium
GACGCAATCGCTTGATTTATATTCTGATTAACCTCCATGCTCTTCAACGCACCCAGAAACAAAGCATTAAGATTCACCCACCTTAGCATTGTCTTCTTATTTGACCGACCCTCCACGCAGTGGGGCGTAGGGACGCAGGCAACCATGCCGTCCGCAGGGGGGATAGGGGCTGTTTTTATAATTACATAGCGAATGTTACTTTTTGAGGTGATGCGCGGTCTAAAATATAAAAAAGCGTTGCAACAAATTGAAATATATCAAACAAAAATTAGACCCTTATTTCAATCAATCGCCATTACATCGGTCGATTGGTCACATGCAGAGGATTTATGGGTTAGTTGTGTCGAAAAAGGCAGACAATTATCCGATATAGATTTATTACTTGGGGTCATAACAATAAAATTTGATGGCGTGCTTGTGAGTGCAGATAACGATTTTTCAATTTTTAATATCAAAATCGAAAATTGGCGCGAAAAATAAAAGGGCATGTGGTAAACATGCCCTCTATAAAAAATTACGCGGCAGAATCTGCTTGTGCAGGTGTTTGTTTCTTGGGCATCACCAAGCGCATCACGGGGTTTTCTCCCGATTGCAAATGGTCAATCAGGCTAACCACAATGAACCCAACAACCACCAGCACCAGCGCAAAAATGATTTGTCCGCTATCCAAAACACCACTGGTATTCATTTTAGCGACACTCTCGGCATTGGTGGCATTGTCCCAAATCAATTTGAGCGACCCCAACATAAACCCTGTGAGGGTGGCAACGGTGACATCCACATAATTTTTAAGCAACCAACTTAATACCCGCGAAAAAACGATAATCCCCACCACACAACCCAATGCCACAGGGATAATCACGCCAAATTCAAACCCCTTCACGGCTTCTAGGATATATTTATATTGCCCCAAAATGAGCAAAATGAATGACCCAGAGATACCGGGTAATATCATCGCACAAATTGCTATAGAGCCACTCAAAAATAGCACGATGGTGCTGTGGTCGCCATCACCTATTTGGGGTAGGCTCACAATGACAAAGGCAAACACCGCCCCAATGATAAACGCAATCAGAGAGGGCAATCCCCATTTGACCGTGATGCCAATCGCCAAAATCGAGGCGATAATCAGCCCCGCGAAAAATGCGAAAATATAGGTTGGCTGATTTTCGAGCAAGTCGCTCAATAAATTAGCCAGAAGCAAAATCGCTGTGCCAATGCCCAACGCCAACGTAATCAAAAAGCGCAAGGCGGTGTGGTCTATAAAGCCACCAATATCAAATTTAAGCACCTTGCGAATGGCAGTGAAATTGAATGACTTAATCGCATTGATGAGGGTCTCATAAATACCAGAAATAAAGGCGATTGTGCCACCAGAGACCCCAGGAACAATATCGGCACATCCCATCGCAAATCCTGTGAGGTATATCCGCAGATACTCTAGCGGGGTTTTGGGATGAGAAAAATCTTGATGAATTTTTTCGGTTGTATCACTCATGTGTGTTATGAACTCCATCTAAAAAATTAGCCTGTAAATCATGCCCCATAAATATGCCTTCGTCAATGCTATCTGGTACAATAGAGACGTTTTGTGAGGATAAGTGAGGTTATCTATGCCCCAAATAACCACCCCACGCGGAAAATTGTATTACACAGACCATCGCAAAGCCGATTCTGTGGCAATTTCTGTCATTTATATACACAGTGCAGGCGGAACACACTTAGACTGGTCTGCCCAATTACGCCGTTTGCCACAAGCCAATGCTATTGCGCTGGATTTGCCCGCACACGGCAAAAGTGACCCACCCCACCGCACGACTATTCCAGATTATGCCGATGATGTGGTGGCGCTCATAGACACGCTCAATATCCCGCGTGCCATTTTTGCGGGGCATAGCATGGGCGGGGGAATTGCCCAACAAATCGCGCTCACTTATCCGCAAAAAGTCGCGGGACTCATCCTCATCGGCACAGGCGCAAAATTGACGGTGCATCCCGATATTCTCAATCGTGTCATGACCGATTATGAAGCCGTAGCCACTTTATTGGCAGAATGGTTATGGGGTGCAGATGTACTACAAGCCACCAAAAATGCTACTTATGACCAATTGCTCAAAACTCCCGCAGAAGTTACCTTTGGTGATTATATTGCTTGCAACAGCTTTGATAGCCGTCCACATCTGAAAAATATCACTGCGCCCACGCTGGTCATCAGTGGCACACACGACAAAATGACACCCCTCAAATATGGGCAATATCTGGCGGATAATATCGCCAATGCACAACTGGCTATCATCGAAAATGCGGGTCACATGCTTGGTCTGGAATATCCACAAAAAGTCGCTGGCATTGTTGCCGATTGGCTAGAAAAACACTGGGGAGAATAATTTTATGCAACGCATAACTCGTTTATGGCAAATAGTCAACGCCGCCAATACCTTGCGTGATATGGCACAAAAAACAAAAACCTATTATTTTGCCATTCAACCCAACATGACCTTTTACCTGCATATCGCAGGGGCAGAAGTGGAACTCATCCGATGGGAACGCCCGATGATAGAGATGACTGTACGCCTAGACGGAGTTTTTGGGTGGAAAATCGCCGTTGACCAAGACGAGGCAGGTGTTTATGTGGCGGCACGGCGCAGACCTGTTATAGGCGAAATTGCTTATGGACGCTTTGAAATACGGTGTCCCCGCGAGACCTATAACATCTTTCGGCTAGAAGATTGCAAGCTCACGCTCAATGATGTGACGGGGGAGTTTCACTTACCATCCCCAAAAGAGGGGAATCAGTTGCTCTTAGACGGAAAATAAGTATCAATTATCACAAAATGCTTGCTTGTGACGGCTAGACGGAATAGAATCAAGTAATGGAAGATAATCATAAATTGCCACCCACCTATCGTAGCTTGCGCGATTTATCCGCGCAGGATTTGGCGTATTTACAAGCTAAATATGTGGCTATTGCTCCTATTCTGCTCCAATTTTATGGCGAAATTATTTGGCAGGCAGGACAATCGCCAATGGATGAATTGGTCAGTTGCATCCTCAGCCAAAGCACCACCGATGCCAATCGTGATAGAGGATTTGCCCTGCTCAAACAAGCATTTCCCACATGGGAAGCCGTTGCCAATGCCCCCACGCCCGATGTCGTAGAAACCATTCGCCCCGCAGGACTCGCAAACCAAAAAGCACCCCGCATCCAAAATGCCCTCCGCAAAATTTTTGCCGAGCAAGGTGCTTATAACATAGACTTCTTGGCAGATATGTCTATCGAAGAAGCCAAAACATGGCTCATGAGCATAGATGGTGTTGGACCAAAAACCGCCGCCATCGTCATGTGCTTTGCCTTTAATCGTCCAGCATTCCCTGTAGATACCCATATTCATCGTGTTAGCAAACGGGTCGGATTTTTGTCGGATAAGACATCGGCAGACGAAGCCCACCCTATTATGGAAGCCATCGTCCCGCCCCAAGCCTATTATGCCTTTCACCTTCATCTCATCCGCTTGGGACGCGAAATTTGTACCGCCAGACGCGCTCATTGTGAACAATGTCCATTGACCGCTCATTGTCATTATTATCGAAGTGTTTATAGGATATCGCATGAATCAGAATAACGCCCGTATCACCGAAATTGAAGTCGCCAATATGCGAAATAACCTCAATCTGTTGCGTAGCCAACTCAAGGCGGGGCGCGTAGATGAGGCATTTTTTAGCAAACAGATTGACAAGCTAGACAATCTGCTCCTACGTGTGGGCGAAGAACAAGCGCAACAGTCGCAAAGTTCAAAATTTGAGGCACTGTATAATGTCAGTCGTATGTTAGGGTCATCGCTCGATTTACAAGTCGTGCTAGACCAAGTGATGGACGCGATTATTCAGCTCACAGGTGCAGAGCGTGGCTTTTTGATGTTGCGCGATGATGATGGTGGCTTGCAAGTGAAGGCGGCGCGGAACTTTGACCAGCAAAATTTGGATAGTAGTGATTTTAAGTATAGTCGCACTGTGTGCAATATCGTCATAGACAGCAAAAAGCCGATTCTGACCACCAATGCCAGTGAAGACCCCCGTTTTGCAGGTCAAGCCAGCATTGTGGCACAATCGTTGCGGAGCATCATGGCGACTCCCCTACGGGCGCGTGGGCAGGTGATTGGTGTGGTCTATGTGGATAGTCGCGCATTGGCGGGCTTATTCCGCGATAGCGATCTCGCCGCATTGGATGCGCTGTCATCACAAGCCGCCATCGCCCTCGATAACGCGCTATTATTCAGCGAGACAGACCAAGCACTTAGCCAACGTGTGGAGCAATTGCGCCAATTACGCCGTGTGGATATGTTGCTCAATGAGACACTCGATGCCGAAAAAGCGGTGCAATTTACGCTAGAGTGGGCATGTAAATTGGTCGGCGCAGAACGCGGGCATTTTTCGATGTTGATTGGCAACCCGCCGACATTCGACACGCTCTATAGCTATGGTATGGCAGATGATGGCACATTATCTGGCACGCTTATAGAGCAATTCCCCCCCATTGAACTGGTTATGAGCATGGGGCGCACCCTCCCCGTGATGAGTGATGACCACACCAGCGCCGCCCTCATCGTGCCATCGCTCAAAGACCAAGAGGTGCGTGGGGTTATGGTATTAGAGCGCCAAAATCACCCCTTTAACGAGGAACAAGCCGACCTCGCAGAACGCATCATCGCACGGGGCGCGGTAGCAATCGAAAACGCCCTGCTCTATGAAAGGGTCCAAGCCGCCAATAAAGCCAAAAGCGAATTTGTGGGCATTGTGGCACACGACCTCAAATCGCCCATGACGGGTATCAAAGGCTACGCCGAATTGCTCATCATGTTGGGTGGTTTGCAAGAAAGCCAAGTCAATTATCTCAAACGCATCAGCGATACCGTCACCCGCATGGAAATTTTGGTGCAAGATTTGGCGGATATTAGCCGTATTGAGAGTGGTCATTTTTATATGGAAGAACGGCGCGTGCGCGTGGCAGATGTCGTGCAAGCCGTCCAAGATGGCACAATGCCCCAAATCCGTGAGCGCAACCATACTTTTGTGATGGATACGCCAGACACCCTACCCGACTTGTGGGTAGATTATTATCGGCTACTGCAAGTGCTTATCAATTTGGTCAGCAATGCCTATAAATACACCCCAGACGGTGGCACAATCACCCTCAAAATCCGCCCAGAGGGGGAGCGCGTGCACTTTTCGGTGGTGGATACGGGCATTGGTCTCACACGCGACCAAATCGCCAAATTGGGGACAAAATTCTGGCGTGCCGATGATAATTTCACCCGTTCACAACCAGGGACGGGGTTAGGCTTTTCGATTACCCGTAGCTTGGTAGAGCAAATGGGTAGCCATATAGACATCAGCAGTGTGCCACAACAAGGAAGCACATTTACTTTTAGCATTGGGGTATCTACAGAGGAATAATCTATCATGTACGTCTTTTTATCGCCTCATTTTGATGATGCCATCCTAAGTTGTGGTGCATTCATCCGTTCATTGACCCAACGGGGCGCAAATGTCACCATCATGACCGTGATGGGTGGCAATCTGCCAGACCCATTGCCCAAAAGCCCATTGATAGAAGAACTTCATGCGCGATGGGGTGTAGGCGAAAATCCTATAGAGTCACGCAAGGCAGAAGATAAACGGGCGGCGAGTTATTTGGGCGCACTCACCGCCGTCATCACCATCCCCGATTGTGTGTATCGGGCGCATGACGGGGTGGCGCTCTATCAGACCAATGAATCACTGTTTGGGGCAGTCCATCCACAAGACCCCGCCCACGAAAAGTTGCGCTTGGATGATTTATCCACCGAGACATTTATCAAAGCCGTTTATGTGCCGTTGGGTGTTGGTGGGCATGTTGACCATATACTGGTACGCGATGCGGGGATTCACCTACACGACCAGCATCCGCCATTTGAGGTATGGTTTTATGAGGAATATCCCTATAGTGAGAATGCTCAAAAGCTGGCAGAAGCCCAAGATAATTTTCCGCGCCCAATAGAATCGGTTGTCCATAAGCAAAAACCGAGTTATATGCGGGCAAAATGGGAAGCAATTGCGTGTTACGAGTCGCAAATTAGCACATTTTGGGCTACTCTAAGTGATATGAAAAAAAGTGTAGAGGCACACATGCGCGTTATCGGCAATGGCGACCTAGCAGAACGCTTTTGGCGAATTTTAGATTAAGAGGAGGCGGAGATGTCCGCGTTAGAAGAAGCAAAACAAGCACTAACAGACCTATTAGACAATGCGCGTGTGGGCAATATTATCCCGATTCGCCTCCCAAGCCAAATTGAGGCAATTCAAGCCACCCTGCTCCAAGCAGAAAAAGAACATCAAGACGAAATTGCTGATTTACGTCGCAGACCCAGTGGCGATATAGAAACGGTGTTGCAAGACAACGCCGAATTTATGCGGGTAGCCATTCACGACCTCAAAAATCCGTTGGCATCTATCAAAGGCTATTCAGATTTGCTCAATAACCCCGCGATGGGTGGTGAACTCTCGCCCATGCAAAGCCAATTGCTCCAAGTGGTGCGCTCAAATTCCAAGCGGATGGAAGCATTACTAGAAGATATGAGCATTATGAACCGTCTGCGTAATGGTGTCACTAAGGTGAACCAAAAGATGGATATGTTCAAAAATATTGCGATGGTCGTAGATAAAAAAATGCGCCCACTCGCAGAAGAACTGAACCGTCAATTGGAATTTGACACACCGCAAGGACTCCCATTATTAAATGTAGATGGCGATTTGATTGCCATTATCTTTAATAAATTGGTCGAAAATGCCTTGCGCTATTCACCAGAGGGAACAGGCAAGGTAATTGTGCGGGCGTGGGGTAGTGAAGGGAGTTTGCTCATCGTAGAGGTACAGGATAACGGCGTTGGCATGACCCCAGAAGAAGTCGCCCGATTGGGCGAATTATTCTTTCGTTCCGATAATGAGGTGATACGGGCATTTAAGGGCAGTGGCTTGGGTATACCGATTGCCTATGGCTTAGTGGATGTGTTACGCGGAAAAATTACCGTGGAGAGTGAACCCAATATAGGCACAAAATTTGTTGTGACTCTCGAAGGCATGTCATAATTAATTTGGCATCCATAAATTGTTGGCAACTATAGCCACTTTAGCGCCTTTACAGGCACATGCTTTCATGCTATAGTACGCGCCACAAAATTAAAATGTCATTTTTGTAACAGTGTTAACTTGGCAAATCTGGCACAGCATCGCTGTGTCTTTTACGATTTAGATAAAAATCAAAGGAACATCACGATATGAATACTCCCCAATATCTGACCCAAGAAGGCATGGATGCCCTCGAAAAAAAACTAAGGCAACTGATAGAATTACGCCGCCCGCAAATTGCCGAGCGACTCCGTTTATCGTTGGAAGAAGGTGGGGATTTAACCGAAAATTCCGAGTATGAAGATGCCAAAAATGAACAGGCTTTTGTGGAGGGTGAAATTGTCCGCCTAGAGACCATCCTCAGTAGCGCCCTTTTGATTGAAGAGTCCGTCAAGCGTGACCGTGTGACACCGGGTGCTTTGGTCACACTCGTAGACCAAGCCTCAAAAGAGACAGAAACCTTTCATCTGGTCGGTTCTGCCGAAGCAAATCCCCGTGAGGGCAAAATATCCACCGAAAGCCCACTCGGAAAAGCCCTTATGGGCGCAAAAGTGGGGGATAAAGTGAAATACAAAGCCCCCGATGGCGAATTTGTTTTCAAAATCAAAGCAATCCAATAAAAGGACACGCTATCAATTATGGTATGGCAACCCAGTAACACTGTCGAGCAAGACCGCCTGCAAAAAGCCACAGAACTCGAAGCGCAAGGGGTGGTACTCTATCCACCCCGCGCCCAGCGTACCCACACCTGCGCCCAAGCGATAACCCTCATGACCGCTCATGAAGAACACGGTGGCACACCAGAAGATACCCCCACCGTGACCGTGTGTGGCAGAATTCGCCGCGCCAATATCAAGGGCAAGGTGTCTTTTATGCACATCGAGGACGAAAGTGGGCGGATTCAGCTTTTTCTGCGTGTCAATGATATGGATGAGGCGGTTTATAACCGTATCAAAGAAAAATTGATTGATATGGACGATTTTGTCCAAGCCACAGGCGCACTCATGCGGACACAAACGGGCGAAATTAGCATCCGTGTGGCAGAAATTGTTTTGCTGGCAAAATCGCTCAGTCCACTGCCTGTCATCAAACAAGAAGTCCAAGACGACGGCACAACGGTTGAACATGGCGAATTTACCGATAAAGAGATGCGCTATCGCCAACGTTATGCCGATTTAGCGGTGCATAAAGAGGTGCGCGAGGTATTTATCAAACGTGCCACTGTGGTTAAATCGGTACGAAACTTTTTGGATGATGAGGGCTTCTTAGAGGTCGAAACACCCATTTTGCAACCGATTTATGGCGGCGCGGCGGCGCGTCCATTCACCACCCATCATAATGAACTCAAACAAGATATTTATCTGCGAATCAGTTTTGAGTTGTATCTCAAACGGCTATTGGTGGGCGGGTTTGATGCCGTCTACGAAATTGGGCGCGATTTTCGGAATGAAGGGGTGAGCTTTAAGCACAATCCAGAATTTACCCAAATCGAATTTTATAAAGCCTACGCCGATTATCATGATGTCATGGACATCACCGAGCGCATGGTTGCCTATACCGCCCAACACGTCAATGGCACACCGATTGCCACCTATAAAGGCGAAGCGATAGACCTCACGCCCAAATGGAAACGCATCACCATGCGCGAGGCAATTCGTCAATTCACCGAAATTGATTATATGGACTATCCCACTGCGCCAGAACTAGAGGCACAAATTCGCAAATTTGACGCAAAAGGGGTCAAGCCAAATCAGACATGGGGCAAATTGGTCGAGCATCTCTTTAGTGAATATGTAGAAAAACGACTGATTCAACCGACTTTTATCATGGATTATCCGCGTGATATTTCGCCATTCGCAAAACGGATTGCGGGTGATGATTTGCATGTGGAACGGTTTGAGTTTTATATCGCAGGCATGGAAATGGGCAACGCCTTCACAGAACTGAATGACCCCCGCGACCAAGAAGCCCGCTTTTTGGAGATGGCAGAACTCTATGACAAAGAGGCAGATGAAGAGACTCCGTTGGATGAAGATTATCTGCGTGCCATGCGTTATGGAATGCCCCCCAACGGTGGATTCGGTATGGGCATAGACCGCCTAACGATGTTGCTCACCGACCAGCACAGCATCCGCGATGTGCTGATGTATCCGCATCTAAAAGACGAGAAATAATTTTATGCCTGTGGCACACAACGACCACAGGCATTTTTATTGCTTGACAAAAAATTTTATCGCGCCTATAATGATTAGGTAGCTAACGATTAGCAAGGTAATGATTATATGTCTGACCAAGTACCCACCACCGATGCCAATCTTCTGGCACAGTTTAGCCAAATGTATCGCACTGCCATAGATAGTTTTATGGAGAGTGTTGGCATGTTTCGGGGGCAGGCATTTGTCTTGTGTCAGGTGGTCAAACAGGGTGGCATGACCCAATCCGAAATCGCAGAGGCGCTATCGGTGCAGGGCGCAACCATCACCAATATGCTCAAAAAAATGGAAGAAGCCAGCCTCATCACCCGCCAACGCGACCCACAAGATAACCGTCTGGTGCGCGTACATGCCACCGATGCGGGTATGAAACTCGAAATTTCTATTACGGAGCAATTGCAAAGTTTGGAAAATTCGATTTTGGCGGGTGTGAGTGAACCAGACCGTGCGGTATTGCGCCGTGTGGTTTGGCAGATGATAGGCAACATGGATAAATCTGGTTAGTCGTTTTTTTACCTATTTCGTTAGCATCCTAATGATATGGGTGCTAATTGGTAATGTTTATATAGGGGCAAATTGCCCAAGAGAGGAATTTTCATCATGGACGTGGTACTCTGGATTTTATCGGGACTATTAGCATTGATGTTCATAGGCATTGGGTCAATGAAAATATTTGTCCCAAAAGAAAAAGCTCAAGAAAACCCCAGAATGGCATGGGTGAGTGATTTTTCGCAGATGCAATTACGCATCATCGGCGTTTTAGAAGTGTTGGGTGGGATTGGTCTGATATTGCCAAAATTGACTAATATTCTGTCATTTTTAACACCACTTGCCGCGGGTGGCTTGATGTTGACGATGGTCGGCGCAATGCTGACCCACCTACGGCGCAAAGAATACCCCTCAATTGGGTTTAATGCGCTACTATTTGTGTTATTGGGTATCCGTCCTACTGAGCAATTTACCCCTGCTCACCGCCTAATCACGAGTATATAAGATACAAAGGGAAATTATCATGACAACACCACAAGCACCCGCAACCACATTCATCATCCATCCAAAAACACGGATAGGACACGTTCACTATACGGTGGCAAATTTAGACCGTCAAATCGCGTTTTATCGGGATATTCTCGGATTCAAAGTACATTGGCAAGACGGACAATCGGCGGGACTCGGCGCTGGCGCAGAAGATTTGCTCCGCCTCACCGAAGTGACTGGGGCAAAAATTGTGCGTGGGACGACAGGGCTATATCACACCGCGTTTCTTGTCCCCAATCGGATGGATTTGGCGCACTTGCTCAAGCGGATTGTCGAGACCAATACCCAAATTCAGGGATTTAGTGACCATAACACCCATCTGGCGATTTATCTGCCCGATACAGAAGAAAACGGCATTGAATTGGCATGGGATTTTCCAAAAGAGCAGTGGCCCCGCACGTTTGCAGAAATGATTCAGCGCAATCGCGGGTTTGACCCCTACGAGTTGTTGAATGAGTTGGCAAAAAATCCGACTCAATGGGATGGACTCGCCCCAAAAACACAGGTTGGGCATGTGCATTTGCATGTGGGGGATATTGAGGCGGGGAAGCGGTTCTATCGGGAACAATTGGGCTTTGAATACCCGTTCAATCAGCTTCCCCCACCCCAATATGCCCGTCAGATGCGCTTTTTTAGCGCGGGTGGCTATCATCATCATATCGGCACAAATATCTGGAATGGCGAAAATGCCCCACACCCGCCTGCCGATGCCACAGGCTTACGTTATTACACCGCCGTATTGCCCCATACAGAGGCATTAGACGCGGTGACGGGTCATATCCAAAAACACGGCATTATCACCCAAACTGTGCCAGAAGGAATTTTCCTACAAGACCCATCGGGCAATGGTATCGTCTTAACAATGGCTTCATAACGATAGAATGAGAAGATTTGTAGTGGTTTTTGGTTATCTACCCCAAAAGTCGCGCAATTTTGTAAAAATGCGTTAGAATGAAAGGATATGTTGATTTTTTGTGATAATCAGCATGTCTTTTTTTATTCATAAGACATTATTTTGGGACGTGTATACATCATGGCAACAACCACATTCGATATGCAATTACTTCTCGACGGTTTGGGTCAGAGTATCCTCATTTTTGGGCAAAACGGCAAATTGGTCTATGAAAATTTAGCCAGTCGTACCCTTATCGGCACCGATATTACCCTGCTCCGTGCCAATGGTTGGAGCGCCGCCACTGCTCTGTTCAAAACTGCCGATACCGACCCCGATAAGCACCTAGAGTTTTATCGCATACAGGCGCTCACCTCATTGCGTCCTGTGCGGTTTTCTATTTTGCGTTCTGGAGAACGTATCCCCGCATGGGCATCGGCGATGAGTGCCATCAATGGTGAAATTTGCACCATGTTGTCATTCGATACCCCCGATTGGTTTGCCCTACAAGAACTCATGGGCAAATTTCGTTCAGAGATGAAAGATGCCATTGAATCTACATCGGGGCATGTCGAAATTATCGAACAACTCATGAAAAATAAGCAAATTAAAGATGTCGAGACAATGGCAAAACGGCTCGGTGGCTTTACACGGCTCATCGGTATTCACATGAATCGAGTGAATCGGCTAGAAACCCTCGTGGAACGGCTCGAAAATATCCGCACTGGCAGGGTAAAAGAGTCAATTCGCCAACGCAAGCGCAAAATTGCCCTCAAAACATTTTTTGAGGATTTTGAAGAATCGCTCGATGAAACTGGCCTCATTGACCCCGAAACCGATGCCCATGACCATCGGTCACGGCTCACGTTGGATGTCCCTAGTGGGGTGGCGGTGCTGGCATCATCCACCTATCTGACACGCATCTTGCAGGACTTATTGCGTAATGCTATCATGTACAGTATGAAAGCCACCCCCATCCGCATTACAGTGCGTGTGGTGGGGAGCAATGCCCAAATTGATGTGAAGGACGAAGGCTACGGCATCCGCGAAAAAGAGAATGAGCGCGTCTTTGAGGCGTTCCAACGCGCCCGTCAGCCCCAAATCATCAGTGAATATGGCTATGGTCTCAATTTGTATTTATGCAAACACGAGGTGGAAGCAATGAACGGACGCATTTGGTTCACGAGTGAAGAAAATGTTGGCACAACCTTTAGCATGATGCTCCCATTATGGAAAGAAGAAACCTCTTCCTCTCCATCTTCTACTAGTTCCAACTGAGTTCGCCCGACCACCCCCTTACGATGATTGATTTCACGCAAAACGCTCGTCTTGGCTGGTCTTAGGCGGGCGTTTTTGATTGATAAGGATAAAAAACACGATGGAATTTATGACCCGTGAACTTTGGGATGCCCTCATTCTTGGCGTAATCGCCATAGGGCTATTGTTCGCCTTTTTACGGCTACGTGCCGATTTAACCCGTCCGATGGACGATGATAACCAACAAGGAGAAGATTAATCATGCTCGACATCGCACTCATCAGAGAAAAACCCGATTGGGTGAAAGAACAGTTATCAAAATTAAACGACCCACCCGCCCTAGCGCGTGTGGATGCTGTGCTAGAAATAGATATGCGTAGACGAGAATTGCTCATCAAGAGTGAACGCCTACAAGCAGGACGTAACAAACTCAACAAGTCGAGTGGCATGTTACGTGGCAATAAACAACTGACCGATGCCGATAAAATTGCCCGTGCGTTGGGGGCAGTCGAATATATCCACAAAGATGATATAGACCAAGCCGAAGCGGTACTCATGGGCAACCAAACCCCACCGAGTACATCAGCCACAGGCGATTTGAACAGCGCACTAGAAACCCTCACCGACCTCTTGCGTGAAATGGGCGATTTGGTCAATGCGCTCAACGACCAATTACGCACGGTGGATGCCGATTTAGAAGAAAATCTGATGTGGATTCCCAACATCCCGCACGAAAGCGTCCCCGTTGCCGATAGTGACGAGAGCAATATCGCGTGGCAACCAGAGGGTATCATCCCTGAATTTGATTTCACCCCCAAACCCCATTGGGAACTAGGCGTAGAACTGGGCATGATAGATTTTGAGCGCGGGGTGAAACTCGCAGGGAGTCGTGCCTATGTGTTGCGCGGATGGGGCGCACGTCTGCAACGCGCACTAGAGGCATTTTTCTTGGATATGGCGCGTGAAAAGGGCTTTGAAGAGGTCTATGTGCCATTTTTTGTCAAAGAGGATATGCTGTATGGCGCGGGACAGTTCCCCAAATTTGCCGATGTCGTCTATCATGACCAAGATGCCGATATTTACATGCTCCCCACATCAGAAGTGGCAATTACCAATCTATTCCGTGACGAAATTTTGGATGAAAGCCAATTGCCCCTGTATTTCGTGGCAGACACACCGTGTTTCCGCAGAGAAAAATCATCGGCAGGGCGCGATACCCGTGGGATTAAGCGTGTGCATCAATTCCAAAAAGTAGAGATGTATAAATTCACCACACCAGAGACCAGCTATGCCGAATTAGAGGGGTTGGTTGTAGCGGCGTGCGATATTTGTCGTGCGCTCGGCTTGCCACATCGTCGTTTAGAGATTGTCACGGGCGATTTGGGCTTTAGCGCCACCAAAAAATACGATGTCGAAGTGTGGGCGGCGGGCAGTGGCGAATGGCTAGAGGTGAGTTCATGTAGCAACACAGAAGCCTTTCAAGCCAGACGCGCCAATGTCAAATATCGCCCCACAGAGGGCAAAAAGGCGCAATTTGTACATACACTCAATGGTAGTGGACTCGCTACACCGCGTATTTTGATTGCCATCATGGAAAATTATCAACAAGCCGATGGCAGTGTGATTATTCCAGAGGTACTACGCCCCTATTTGGCGGGTGCAGATAAAATCCCCGCCAAAGGATAAGTTAAAAAATCGGTGTATAATTGAGTAGAGGGATAAAATTCCCTCTATTTTTTTGCCATTTTGCCATATAGATAAAAACAAGGTAATGACTCATGATTCTGACCACAACACCAAACATTGAAGGGCATCAAATTAGCAAATATTTAGGCATTGTCTCTGGCGAGACTATTTTGGGGGCAAATGTCTTTCGGGATATTGGCGCATCGTGGCGTAATTTAGTCGGTGGACGTGCCAAAGCCTACGAAGCATCATTGCGTGAGGCAAAAGAATTGGCGCTCACCGATTTGGTCAATCAAGCCACTCAATTGGGGGCAAATGCCATTGTGGGGGTACGCCTCGATTATGAAACAGTCGGCACAGGCATGTTGATGGTGACTGCCAGTGGCACGGCGGTAGTCATCCACTAAAAAATAATGCGGGGCATAAACAATTATGCCTCATATCAAATTTAATCATCTCATCACACACAAAATAGTATTCTGATATATACTCATTAGGGAAATAATGCACAAGTCCAAAATATATTTATAGAGGGATTTTTATGGAAAAATTATTCGTTTATGGCACATTGCAAGACCCCGATATTCAAAAATCGCTGGTAGGACGCATCATCTTTGGTGTGCCTGCTCGCCTTGTTAATTATGAAAAGACAACGATTAATCTGGGCGGGCGGGTATATCCCATTGTGCGCCCGACCGATAGCGGGGCGGTGACAGGCATGGTGTTGGATGTGACCGAACAAGAACTAGCACGCTTTGACCGTTACGAGACGAATGCCTATCGGCGGATTCAAGCCGAAGTGGATAGTGGTATCACGGTTTGGGTTTATAGTGAATAGGGGTGGTGTGGGGCGATAAATTCATCGCCCCATATCGTTATTTTATGCTCACAGGAAAAATATCGCGTATGGGCATTTCAAAATCGGGTAATATGGCACGATTGCGAATGATATCATCTATGCCATATTGTTTTGTGGTAACTTGTCTATTTTCATCAAGCCAAAAAATGATAAGTTCTCTGGATTGCGGATAAATTGCCCATACTTCAATAACACCATTATAGAGATATTCACGAGCTTTTCTGAAAATATCTTCATCTGGTGAAACAACCTCTACCGCTAAATCTGGCGGAGGCATTAATTTGCCTGTCACAGCGACTAATCGCGTTGTAGAAATAAACGAAACATCTGGAATACGAATGAGATTGTTATCTAAACGCGACCCGCCGTCTGCCCCAAAAACATGCCCAAGCCCTGTTTTAATCGCATATCCTGATAAAAAATAACTAATTCGTACAGCAATATATGAATTGGGTAATGAACTCGGTGGCATCTCTATAATCTCCCCGTCCACTAATTCAAAGCGCCTGCCCTCATTTTCTGGCAATTGATAAAATTCCCAAAATTCTTCTGCGGTATAGAGTTTTTCTTTGACATCCATCGGTTACATATCCTATATCACTCACATTTACCCAAATTGTATCATCGAAATTTTAGACGCGGCTACCCTTGCCTTTAGGCATGGGGTTGCTTACATATACACGACCATCTGTGCCAAAAAGCGTAGGATGCGTTCATAATAATCTTTCACATGCTCTGGCTTGCGGAAGCCATGCCCCTCACCTTCATACACCACATATTCATGCTGAACGCCGTTCATCCGCAACGCCTCTACCAGCGTATCCGATTGATTTTGTGGGACAACGGTGTCATCACTCCCCTGAAACAGCAACAACGCATCTTTGATGTGGTGAGCATGAAACAACGGCGACCTTTCCCGATATATCGCAGAGGCATCTGGCAATGCGCCGAGTAGCGAATCGCTATATCGCGCCTCAAATTTGTGCGTATCCATCACCAGCATGAACTGATTTGCCACGCCATATCGCACAATACCCGCACGATAAAAATTCGGCTTGGTCACAAGTGATTGCAACGCGGTAAATCCGCCCGCGCTCCCACCCATAATAACCAAGCGGTTGGGGTCTGCCAGCCCACGGTCTACCAATGCCATCGCCCCAGATGCCGAATCTTCCACATCATAAATCCCCCACATCCCGCGCAGGGCTTGAGTATAGGCGCGTCCAAATCCTGTGCTACCGCGATGATTAGGATACAACACGGCATAACCCCGTGTGGCAAAAAATTGGGCTTCATCCTCATAATTCAGAGTTTTTTGTGTCGTTGGTCCGCCATGCACAATCACCATCAACGGCGGTGCGCCTTCATCGGTAAATTGCTGATGGGTCGGTGGATAATACACCCCATGCACCTTCTCGCCGTCATGCCCTATCCACGAAATCGCCTGTGCTTTGGCAAGGTCATCTGTGTAGATAGATTCTGCCCCCGCCCGCCGATGCACGCGCTCAAATCCTTGCCCGGAATAACTCATCACACGCGGAGAAATTTTTGATGAACTGGCAATCATCGCCAATGTACCATTCGATGAGACTGCCAGTTGCTCTAGGTGGGTATAATGACCCAATGCGTCAATGTGTTTTTCTGTACCATACGCCACATCATAGGCATATAACCCCGTCACACCCTCTTTTGCCCGCAATAAAAATATTGTCTGGCTATCCGCCGACCAGCCATACGTTTTTAATCCCTGAATCCACGCGGGGCGGGCATGTTCATAATCGCCATCGGTCAGTTGCGTATGTGTTTGTGCTTCAATATCATATACATAGAGATGTCCCCACCCGCTTGCATCACTGATATAAGAGAGATAACGACCATCTGGCGAAAATTGTGGTGCAAAAATGGCGGTGGTGTTGTCCCCCGCAATCACGTTAGGTTCTTTGCCGTAAGGCAAACCATTTTCGCCCATACCGATTTTGACGAGGTGCAAGGTGGTGCTATCCCACGCCATATTGGGATGATTCCACGCGATATAGGCAATTAATTCCCCCGTGGGATGCCAAACGGGGTGCATATAAAAATCTGCCCCTGTCACCAATTTTTGCGGATAGGCATTTCCTGCGCTATCCACCACAGACAGGCAATCACGGTCTTCGTAGGTATGTACATATAACACATAACGGTTATCGGGCGACAGTGTGGGCGAGGCGGCGCTCCCAAACGCGGGAGTAATGGGACGTGGGGTGCCAGATTCTAGCGATTGGCGATAGAGTCGCCCGTGATTACCCGCAAAAATGACCATCCCCGATTGCACACAAAACTCGCCACCACCATAAAAAAGCCGTCCCCGCACCGATTGGTCGGCAGGTATCAATTCATGCGGGGCATCTATGCCCTTTTGTATCATCAAAACCCCATGCCCATCTTTATTTTCGCACCAGATGAGTGTCTCACCATCGCTATCCCACGCCACATCATTGAGTCGCATGGTGGTGGTCATCATCGTGGGGGAAAGCGGGCTAGACCATGTGCCAAATTGTCGCCGTGTTTTTGTCATCATCATTTGTCTCTTTCGGGTAAGCATCAATTTTTATGGGGTATTATGACACGTAGGGGATAGAATGCAAAAAGCCCCTTTTTACGGGGGCGTGTGATAGTCAGTATGAGGCATCAAAATGTTTTTTAATAAGTTTAGTTGGGTCGCCTCACACACTTAACTTAGGGATACTATAACGAATGGAATGCAGTTTGTCAAAGAAAAATGAATCTTTTATGAAGAAATTTGCTTGTTCCACCGCGCACTATCGATAATGATAAAAATCTCAAAAACAAATAGACCCCTCGTGAACCGTTATTAGGACGGTTTTTGAGGGGTAATAACTGGAAATGCTTCCAATTGTGATTAAAAACAGGTTAAGAGATGGTCAGGCACAGTTCAAGTTCGTGCAAGTTGCACAATGGGCTAGTAGGAATTGGTAGACATGAGTTGCTTCGCCAATTGTCCCAAGTCGCTGGTCGGCTCAAATTCATTAGAAATAATCTCCACGACCACCCCCTGCTCTGCCCAATCGTATAGGGCTTTGGCATCGGCTTCGTTGGACATCACACACCCAAAGGTATAGGGATAGCCCACAAAACCATCACCGAGCAAATTGCCATTGGGCAAAACTACCTTGCCATGAAACCCGTTGACGATACCCGGTATGACTTCATAAATGCCCATGAACCAGCTCATCTCCCATACACCACATGTCACCCCAGATGCATCGCATAGTGTTACGCTACTACCATACGCCAATTCGTTATGACCCAAAATCTGGTAAATTCCGGGGGATGTGGGCGCATCTTGCACACCAGACGAGATTTCCCACTGAAACACAATCTCGCCATTCTCAAAGGCAATCAGTTCCTGCTCATTCAAATCCACCACAATCCGTTTATGTGGCACAGGATCGTTTGGCAGGGCAATATCGCGTGAGGGGATATTAAGAATATCGCCCACCGATAATACATCCAAATTACGCCCACTATTAGCATCTAAAATCTGAAAAAACGGGATACCTGTGCGCCGTGCAATCCGAAAGCCTGTATCGCCGCGCTCCACTTCATAGACCATTGGGCGATAACGCACGCGCAGGTCAATATCAGCAATGCCCTCGGCAATCGCCAGATTCACCTTTTCGGTGGCTTCTGTCGGCTCAATATAGCGCAGATTACTGTCGGATGTGTTGAGGGTGGTATTAATCTGATTGACAAAGCGGGTAAAAATATCGGCACGCAAAATGAGTGAGCTATCACCCGCCATCAACCAACTGGTAAACGTATCGCGGTCTACCGCCCATGTGAACGATTGGTTGGTATAGGGATCATAGCCACGTAATTCGAGTGGCTGATTCACAATTCGCGCCACATCATCCAAATACGCATCGGGGTCGTCGTTATCGGGCAATAAGGGGGTCATTTCGAGGTCAAACCGCTTATTGACTACCACATCCACCATACGGTTATTCAGTTTGGTAGTCGAGCGAGTATAATCCAATTGACGACCTGCCCCACCTATTAGCCCCACCAATGTGCCATTTTGCCATTCATAACGAGTATTGACAGGCTCTTGGCGCACTTCATCGGCAAAATCGAGCAAAAAGTCGGTGGCGATGATTTCTTCTAAGTTCACCACAGGTTGCACCTCACGCCCAAAGGGAATCGCACCAAAACTCACGGCTTGCGCCAATGCGATGGTCGCCTCGACATCCAAACGGAAACCCATTTGTTGCGCGGGGATAGAATCGGCTTTTTCTGTCCCCACCCATAGGTCAATCGGATAGCCACCCTCCCACTCGGCAACCAGTTTAGCTTGTGCCTCTTGGGTGGTTAAGCCACCAATATCCACGCCCATCGTCTTGACATAGGGAAAAATTCGCCCTGTGAGCGCAAAACTGACATAGTGCAATATCACCACCACCACCACCAGCAATAAGGCGCTACGGATGATAATAGGGTGCTTGCGGAGATACCAAAACGCATCGCGTATCCACAAGCCAACCATCTGACGAATATCATACCAATCGAGTTGGCTGATATTTTGGGCTTGGAGTGGTTTGCGCGATGACGGTCTGCGGACTGCCTCTGGTCGGTTGGTGCGCGGGGTATAGCGGGCGGTGCGTTGGCGGTTGATTGCCTCATTGCGCGATGTCGCACGGGGCGCGGTGGTACGGCTACGCGGACGCGCCATATCATCAAAGGGCTTCCCTTCAATGTTATCTGTGGATGACATCGGCTCACGCGGTGGCAGATTATCGGGGTCTACCATCCGCACCGCCATCGCCTCACGTTGTTTGCGCGATGATTGGCGCTCACGGGCTTTGTTCACACGTTTACGGGGATTTTCTGTTGTCATAGGCTTTATACATTACCTCTGTCCATTATTTATTCCCTTATATTCTATAATCGTGTACCCTATCAATGCAACCTATCCTTTTATCCCAACGATATTATCATTTTAATCAGCGTCAATCTGACTTAAAATAATTCTAAATACAAACTATCTTGTAAAGAGAGGTTTCTCTTGAGCCAATTACCCATATTCGATGAACCATCTGAAAAAGATGTTGAATCCGCATCTAATTCAAGTGAAAAAAACGTGCAAATGACCTCATGGAACAACTATTTTGAATTCAAATGATTTTCAAATTTCAATGGATAAGCATTTTCAAGTCAATTATCAGCTTAAATC
>DAOTUO010000135.1:0-39713 GCA_034436595.1 Anaerolineae bacterium
ATCGGTAGGTCAACCCCATTTATGGGGTTTTGGTGGCGCAGGCAGGTGGTTCACCGCCTGCCAAATCTACGCAAAATCATCAAAACAACTACGGACAAGCCTTACATGCCGTCCAAGGGAATAGAGGCTGATTTTAAGGATTTATTGGCTATCGAACCTTATCGCATCATTCCTGTTAAACAAAATGGGGCAACCAGCATCACAAAATCCGAGTTGCCCCATTTTTTAGGCTATAAGATACGCTAGGCGTATCTTAAAAAATACAAACAAATTATTCTTCGATTGGGTCAAAGAATTCTGCAACTTGGTCACAGATGGTATTGGCAAAGTCTTGTGCATCGAGTTCGCCATTCAACACGGCGGTGAAACCAGCACCATAAGCGTTGTCAATGGCAGACCAATCACCAAAGAACAAGGGGGCTTCGGCAACACCAGCGGCGGCACCATCAATGAAGGCTTGGTTATTCACGCCACTATCGGGCAGTGTCCCAAGGAACAATTCAATGGCGGCTTCGGTTTGACGGCTGGGGATATTTGCGCCCAAAGAGGCGATAGAGCCTTGAATTTCGGCGCTGGTGAGGCGTGTGACCAAATCCCATGCTTCGGCGGGATAATCGGTCTTGGCGTTCACCACATAAGCACCCCAGAACAACCAGTTAGAAGGACCAGCAGGACCATCTGGCAGGGGCGCAACATTCCATTCAAAATCGGCATTGGCAATAACGCCAGGGGTTGCCCAACGACCATTCATGAACATACCAACGCTACCAGCGAGGAATGGGGGTTCAGAATCGGTGCCATAGGGGACTGCCAAACCATCGGCATACAAGCTACGGGCAAAGGACAAGCCAGCGACGGTTGCATCGTTGTTCAAACCACAGGCTTTGAAATCTTCGGTGAAGAAGCTAGAACCAGCGGCATTGATGAAGTAACCGGGGTTTGCCCACCAAGCATTCATACCGAAGCCATAAATATCATCGCCAAGTGCGCTGATGGCGGCGGCGGCATCATACAATTCGTCCCATGTCCATGCGTCACCTTCACCGGGAAGAGGCACACCAGCATCGGCAAACAGGTTGGCGTTATAATACAGACCAAAAGCAGATACGTCACGGGGTAAGCCCCAGAGTGCATCCATATCATCTTCAATGGAGGTGGTCAGGTGCAACATGGGGGCGGCATAGAAATCTTCGACATTGTAATTTTCGTCGGCGGTGGCATATTCAGACAAGTTCAAAATCAAGCCAGCTTCAGCAAAACGTGCCACATCTGTCCCTGGGATCCAGAACACATCTGGGGCGGTGTCGGCATCAATTTCAGAGACCAACACATCTTGATACGAAGCAGTTTCAGACCCACCGGGTTCATACTTGAGGGTCACGCCTTCCCATGCTTCATCAATCGTATTGCTGGCAGAGGTATAGACATCAATTTCTGCTTGATTGTCTGGACGGGTGCGCCAGCGAAGTTCAATTTCGCCTTCTTGAGCGAAGATTGGGAGGGCTAAAAGTCCCAACAGAACCACTATAAGTGATACTAATACAAATTTTTTAGACATATTTTTGTTTCTCCTAAAGTGTTTTTAGCAGTGAAAAAAATCTTTTCCATCACATTTCTTGTAGATGTGATAGTTTTGTGATTATGCACTACCTGCAATAAATCTGCAAACTTTCTTACCATCTATTCATCTAGTTTTGTGTAAAATAAACAAAAGCGCAACCAAATAGTTGCGCTTCTAATCTCTATTTTGTGTGTTATAAACAATTAGTTCTTACGGTTAGTGCCTTCGCGCAAAACACGCGCCCCAAAGATAATCCCAATAAGACCAAATGCCATGAGCGCGATGAGTGCCATATTGCCACCACCGCTAAAGTCATCGAACAAGCCAGATTGTGGCATGTTGGGGTCTGGGAAAGGTGTTGGTCGTGTTATCACATCACCGCCCCCAATGGGGGTGACTTGTTCTAATGTGGGTTGGTTACGCAATGCTTCTGCGATAGCGGTGGCGGTGAGTGCCACATCCCCAATATTGGTATTGGGTTGGGGCAAATTTGTCCCTGCAATCGCGGTGAGGGTGGCGTTGATATTATTCGCCTGAGCGGTTTGGGTGGCGGCGAGAATATCGGCTTGTTGCGCGTTCAAATCGAATGTTGGGGTGAGCGCATTTTGGGTGAGCAATAGCTCTGCCGATTGTGTCTCTAATAATGCCTGTGCATCGCGGGTTTGCGCCATTTCTGTTTCTTGAAGGCTCATCGCCTGTAATGTCGCCGCATCAAATGTGGCGTTGGCATTGGCGGTAGCGGTCAAGACGGCTTGTGTCCCCACCGCTTCAAAGGTCTGAGTGACATCCACCGCTTTGGCGGTATTGGTCGCATTAAATGCCACCAATGTCTGACCATTTTCCAGCGCAATTTGTGTACTCTGAATTTGAATATCGGTTAATCCGCGGGGACGTGTGGCAAGTATCACCACCACAATGAGACCCGCCAAAAAGAGCAATACGAGTAATGCCGCTAAAATGATGAAGGTACGGCTTGGTCCACCAGAATCTGCCGCTTGTGCCTCATCCTCAACGGTAAAGTCATCCTCTATATCATCGAAATCGCCAAATTCATCGAAATCGCTAAACGCGCTATCTTCCTCTTCAAACGAAAAATTAGAACTCCCCGATTGGGTAGGAGACTCGGTAGAACCACCGCCATTATCGTCAAAGGGGTCTTCTTCAAAATCAAAAAAATCTCTGTCATTATTGCCCATTCGCATTACTCCTCAGAAAATGCTGGCGTTGGATTTATCCAAACGCGGAGACGCATCAGTATGACCGATATTAACGCCCTAGCACCTCTAAATTGGCGCGTGGGATAAAAAGCGTTTCACCTATGGTTAATTCTACTCTCGCGCACAAGATACGCAAGCCATTATCCAATAAAACTGGGTTGGGTGGCAACTCCACAATCTGTCCTGTTTGCCCTTCATACGGTGCGCGGGTGACTTTTACACCAAGTCCCACCCGAAATCCGAGCATCACATTGGGGCGTGCGGGGTTTTGCCCTTCCCTCATTTTGACATTAATAATAACCTCTGGACGGCGATTTGACCACCTATTAGCGGAAAATGCGTCCAAAGTGATGGGAATTCCCTCAAATTGGTTGAGTAATTGATAAACGGCATTGGTCATCCGCAGATTTCCAAAGCCTTCGGTGAGCAAAATGGGATAATCTACCTTCATCGCGCGGGAAATAAGGTTAGCATCCATGCTAGGGGCAATCACCCCCGCGACATTCTGTTCGCTCAAAATGCGTAGCGTATTGAGGGTGATGGCTTTGCGGGTGAGCAACACAGACCCCATATAGCGTGTTTCTAGGGTGCTACTGCTAGAAATGGCATCAATCCCGCCTTCTGGTTCAATTCGCAAACTAGCAATGCTCAATTTGCCATTACCCCATGCCCCTTGCACCTGTGCGCCCACCGCTTCGATGACCGCCCCGCGCCCCGCCTCAATGCTAATCACCCGTCCACGCACCCCCGCCTCTAAATCTATGACTTCGGGCATTTCTTGGATGATAATCCGACCATCAGCAATTTGTGCCACCACACCACGCACATCAGAAAAAAGGCGCTTGCCCCGTTTGACATCTTTTCCTGCCAAAACGTGTTTGGCATCTACCACATCGCCCTCTTCCACTTGCAAAAGAGGTATCAGGGCTTCTGGCTTGCGGAGCTTAAAAAACTGCATAGCGTTGATGATGAGATACCGTGAGGGAACAACCCCATGCGCCACCACATCCCGCACTTCGACCCGTTTACCCTCTGTGACATTAATCGTGCCAATCGCTTCTTCTGGCAGACGACAATCACGGCGGATAATCGTTAATTCCGAAAGATACCGTTGTTCAGGATAAAGCATTTCTTAATGCTCCTAATTCATCTTGTGCATCTTCTTCATCATCCAATAAAGACTCTAAGGCTTCATCGGTCAATAATTCTTTGAGTTCTTCACGTTTGGCAGATTTTTTGCCCTTATCACCCTTCCCTTTGCCTTTTTTATCGGCTTTAGGCGATATTTGGCGAATTTCGGCACGCCGTTTATTGCGGGCTTTTTCTGCCACCTCTTGCACATCCTCAACCGACTCCAACCACTTGGGGTCAATTTCTTGCAAGGGGTCGCCTGTGGCTTCATGCACCCATTGGGGCATCATGACGGCACGGGTATTTACATCACCCAAATTGAGCAGACGACCACGCACATCTATCATCAATCCCAGCGCCCCACCCTCAAGTGTCATCTTGAGGCGACGTTTGCCGTTGATGGCGATACCACCGCTACACCGCACACGCACATTAACCGTCTGACCAACGGGTATAGGATAGACAAATACATGCCCACCTTCGACTGTATAGCGCAATTTTTCGCCATTTTCTTCGATAATAATCTCTACTGCTGTGCGGTCTTTGCGAATATTGCCTGTGGGGACAAATATAGTGCCGAGTTTGGTGAGATTGTCGTTATCAAGCAATTGCACCACCGCATCGGGGGCGTATGGGGCGATTGCACCCATCGCCGCGACCAGTGCATACGGGTCTTGATACATCGTCATCACACCGACAGGTTGCAACGCATCGAGTACCAATAACGCATCATAGGCATGATGTCCTGTTTTGGTGAGTGCCGCGCCTGCCATAATGACCTGCGCGACATTCATAGGGGTATTTTCCCAATCGGGGTTGGCACGCAAAATCATCGCCCGAATACCCGCCCGCAAAAAGGCATGTTCGATATACACATCACGCAACGACATTGGGATGGTTTGTGGACGCAACGACTTATTATACGCATAATTGATAAGTTCTGTGGTGGTGATATTAAATGGCAACCATTCGCGCAGGGCTTCGATGCCCACCGACTCTAATAGTTGCGGGGCGCTATGCCCAAGCCCTAAATCGGGACGGATGCTAGAAAATAATTCACCCGCATCAGACGAAAAAGCAAAGGTGCTATTGGCGCTTCCCATATCAATAAGGGTGATGCCACCCGTTTGGGTTTTGCCCAAATAATCTGCCAAAATCGTATAACCTTGTGCGGTGGGCAATACCCCTGTTTGGCTCATGTGACTGAGTGTGGCAAAGGTTTGGTCACGACTTTCTTTATATTGATTAAACGCATCGCCCAATTTGAGCCGTGCGGAATCGAGCCGTTCTTCGCGGAGCGATGGACGAATATTTTCTGCGATGATAAATGTCGTCAAGCCACCTAGCAAGGCTTCTATCGGCTCTCTGAGGGCGCTATTGCCTGCATAGATGATAATGGGTCTACGCGCTTTATTAGCGAGGCTCACGGACAGGCGAATGGCTTCTGCGAGTCTCAACACCGAGCGTTCTGCGCCTTTTTCTGTGCCACCAACCAAAAATATCACATCGGGATAACTGAGCAAAATCGCATTGAGTTGTTCTTCTTGGTCGCGTTTATCATCCAATGTGAGGGTGGCTTTGACCTCGATATACGTGCCTTCAATGGCACGGAGGGCGCTGGCGATGCTCACATCTGGCACCAAACCCACAATTACCGCCTGTAATGGTCTGCCCAAACTGGCGGTAATAGCAAATAAATCTACCCCAGAACGGTCTGGTCGTTCTGGCGAAATCATCGCGCCGTTATCATCCCGAAAACGCCGACCAGTGACCTCTGTCAATTGGCGCAATACACGGTCTAGCCCCACATCCAAATCAGAGGCGGGAAAACCATCGGTGGTGCGTTCTTCGGCGCGGGCAATCAGCCGATATGCGCCGTCCACCACATCTATTAGCACCGCACGGGTGGTCACACTGCCAAAATCTACTGCGAGGATTGAACCTACATCTTGTACCATAGCATCAGCCCCCTAAAATTGGCGCGAGTAAATATTGCACTCGGTCGGTAAAAATGGTCAAACTAGTGAGGATGGCGGCGGCATACATCGCCCCAAGTGTCACCACAATGAACCCCTGCCCCACAAAACTGAGCAGTTGAATGGGGCGGGCGCGGACAATTTCGCCAGTGGGTTTTTGGCGGGCGCTATATTGAAAATAGACCAACGAACACGCCACTCCCACAAACAAAATAATCGCGTTGGGCAATGTATTGGTGCTGGTATCGGCAGTTTCTAGCACAAACGGGATAATTGTCCCCACAATCGCGCTAACGAGTGCGATTGCTGTACCAACACCGATGATGAGCGCCATGCCATAATTGCCGAGTCGCCCAAGTCGTTGTGTGGTCTTAAAGAGGAGCAATAACGCGATAACGATGGGGATAAATCCCAAACCGATGCGCGGGGTATCGCCAGAAAATAGGGTGGTATCGAACCACGGGACGATGACACTTTCGACAGTGATGATGGCGATGAAACCTGCCGTGAATCCGACAAAGACATACACCGCCAGCCGATAGAGAAAATTATCGCCCAACAAATAACTAAAAATCATCAATGTGAATACAAAGCCGATGATAAGCCCAATATCATCCATATTTTAGCGCCTCCGTTTGCGGAAAATAACCCGCACAAGGTTGAATAAATTACCCACGCCGATGACAATCACTGCCACCAAAATCCCCAATGCCATGCTATCCCAACGCGCCTGACGGTCTGTAACATCCATCGGGGCGATGAGGCGGTCTGTGTCGGGCATGGGAATATCCACCACAATCGAAGTCACGGCGGGGAGCGTTGGCACGACCACCGCCGTAACCGTCACCTGTGGCGTGATTTCTGCTTCTAATGTCGCCTCTGCCGATGGTGTGGCTTCTGGCGTGATTTCTGGGGTGGATTCTTGTCCCTTTTGGGGGATGCCCACCCTCATAATCATCCTCATCCGCTTGCTACTAGGGGTCATGCTAGGCGTGGGTGTGGGCGTAAGCACGGTCTCTTCGATTTGAATCAAATCTTCACGCACCCAGCCAATAACCGTCTCACCCGCATTATTTACAAAAGTGATGTTATACCACTGTTGACCATCCACACCCGTCACCTGATTAATGATGAGGGCGCGTTCTTCTGGTCGCAACACCCCAGCGGGTGGGTTGGTGGTGCTGGGGTCTGGGCGGATATTAATCGGTGTGGCGGCGGTGATAATCGCAAATCGCGCCACAATCGGGGTCGGCGATGGCGTTGGTGTGAATGTCGCCGTTGGGGTCGCTGATGGCATTGCTGTCAATGTCGCCGTTGGTGCTTCGGTGGTGACAATCGCGCTATCGGGCGTGGCGGTTATCGCATCGGGTGTCGTATCAACCACCGATTCGGTCACAATTGGCGAAATTTCGGTGATTTCTGCGGTGCTATCGGCATCAATGGGGATGACCACAGGCACTTCTGTGGTGGGAATAATTATTTCCACTGTGGGGGGCAATGTGGGGATAATCACCTCACCGCCCGTTAATAGGCGGTTGACCATCGTCTGATAGGTGTAGCTATCACCATAGCCACTCAGATATGCCCCTGCACGAATACTCAGATAGGGTTCAGATAGGGGTGCGGCGCTATAACTGGTGATTGCCAAAAATGGCTGTGTCATGAGGGGTAACACTTGTTCCCCCCATAGGCGCAGATTATCGGCGCTTTCGGTGATAATCACCACACGGGCAAAATCGTTGAGGTCGTCAATAGCGAGGCGGGTACGGTTGCCATCCACATCAAATGCCAAGTAGCTACTCAGATTTTCGCTAAAATCCCGCAAACCGACCACATCCGTGACCAAATAACGCACCACGACATAATCTACATTTGCCACAAGCCGATTTTGAGCCGCGATGGTATCCATGAGGTTATCCACACGCACCAGCCCAACCGCGTTGGAACTGATGATGACAGGGATACCGCCATTTGCCAACACATGACGCACCACCGATTCGGTAGCAATATCCAATTCACCCGCGCTCATCGCGCCATATTCCGCCGCAATGAGGATGTGTACGCCCGCAGGGATGGTATCCATCAGCCGATAAAATGCGTCTTGACGCGACCCCACCACAAATTGATTGGGTGGCGGTGCGCCGATTCGCAAATTATCCAAAAAGAAGGGTGCAAGCACCGCTACGAGCAAAATGGCGGTGATAAAAAGGCGCTCAATGGGCAAACGGCGTGGACGGCGTGTTTTTTCATCGGCTTCATTGGCTTCTAGGGCATTGCCGACAATTGTCCGCAATAATTCTGCCCGTTGCACCTGCCCCGCCGTGAGTGCCACTGTCGCAATGGCAGAATCGGCGGTATCGGACAACATCACACCCGATACAGGCATCAGAGCCGATAACACCTCTGCATCGGTCTTTGGATGAGACTGCACATCAAACCCGCGTTCACGGAGTGCCTTAAGGCGGTCTGGCAAATCTTCTGCGGGACGGTCTTTTTGCCCACTGAGAATGGCGGCGGCAGAATTTTCACCTGCGGTTACGGCTGTGAGGTCGGTGAGCCATGATGGGGCATCTGGCGATAAGCCACTCATACCCATTTCTTCACGGTTATCGTCAAACAATGTCTCAAAGTCGAGGTCTGCCGATTCAAAATCAACATCGCCTGTGATACTGCTCAAAGACATATCATCCAAACTTGCCAAATAATTCTCGATGTCGAGTTCTGGTTCCGGTTGCGATTGAGGCAAATTTTGGGAGAGTTTGGCGCGGGTCTCTGGCTTAAATAATGGCTCTGGGCGCGTATCCTGAAACGGTACATTGCTAATATCTTCTAGCCAGCTCAGGTCATCTTCTGCCTCTTCACTGACAGTATTGGTATCAAATTGGCGGAAGGGGTCTTCTTCACCCAAAAGGGCATCTATGTCTATATCCTCATCGAATAAATCATCATCGCCAAAATTTGACATGAAATCATCGTCATTGGCGAGTTCATTGGCAATCGGGGTTTGTGGTTCTGCCAATTCACCAAATAAATCGAATGCTTGAGCATCATCGCCGTCATCGTTCAATTCACCAAGCAGGTCAAAATCGTCTCCACCGAGCAAACTATCTATGTCGTTGGGTGTACCGAGTAAATCGAAACTGCCCTCATCTACTTCATTGGAGAAATCGTCATCGCCAAACAACATACCCGTTGTGGGCAAATCGGAACGATTAAAGTCGCTAGTCGGTGATGATTGGGTAAATAAATCGGAAAAATCTTCCTCTAAGTCGGGGGTCTCTGTATCACTAATCCACGAGTCATCGGTGAAGGCATCGGTGAGCGATTCCTCATTGGTTGGCTCATCACTACCTTCAAAATTGCCCCATGTGCTGGTATCTACTGCGCCAGCAAACACATTGCTTTGGGATGTTGTTGGAGATTCATCAGTGAGCCATGAGGGGAGTTCTTCGCTCTCCTCATCATCTTCCTCATCCAAAAAATCCACCACAGACATTTCATCGGTCATGGTGAAACTTTGTTGAACGAGTCGTTCGGATTCTTCTAGCGCGTCATCATCCAACCACGCAGGCAACCCGCTATTATCGTCATCATCTGCATCATCAGAAGCCGATAGCCAATCGGGGAGCGCATCATCATCGTCATCAGCTTGATTGTCGTCATAGCCCATTGTGGCAGAATCATCAGGCGACATATCTTGCAAAAAGTCGGGTGTCTCTGCCTGATTCCAAGACAATTCACCCGTTAACCCAGTGGAGGCACGCCCTTTTTTGGACGGGTTATCGTTGGATGGGCTATCATCTTGCATCCAAGACAATTCACCCGTCACACCCGATTTTTTTGGCGACTGTGGCGAATCATCATCGGCATTTTGCAACCAATCGGGTAAATCGTTGTCATCCGAATCATCGGAATCATCATTTAACCATGGTGGAAGTAAATCATCAGTCATTTTCAGACTCCCTTAATCCCGATAGGAACGGTCAACGCCGATTAGCACGCGCACACCAGTAACCACTGTGGCGAGGGCGATCCCCAATAACAACCCACGCGCCCCCGCATTCACGGGTATGCTCATCAGCCAAGCCCGAATTTCTTGCAACGCGGGGATGTCGAATGGCAAGGCGGCGACTAGCACAAACAATACCACCAATATAAATACGACACTTGCCCATGTAACCCGTTGGTGCATCATGCGATATGCCCCATAGACCAGCGCAAAGAACAATAATCCCGCCAGCGCCGATTCAACTGTCCGTTGAATATTTTCTAGGAGTAGGGTATTGACCTCACGGGCAAAAAAGTAGGTGATAATCACCACAAAAAAGCTGATGATGAGGACAAGGCTATACAAAAATCCGCGCTCACGCTTGAATAGGCGCGATAAATGCACCAGCAACAAGTTAAATATGCCCACCAAAATGGCGAGGGCGGCGGTGATGGTGGTGAGTTGCAACAAAACACTCGTCACCGAGCGTATCAGATTGACCCATGTTTGTGGCAAAAGGGTTTCATCGGGCAGTAATAAGCCCAAAATAACCACCAAGCCAATCGCAAATGTGAGCGCAGAAGCCAGTGCCGCGCCTAAGCGTATCCGCATCGCCTAAACTCCCCTGTTGATAATTGAGACAACCGCCCCACCCAACATGGTGAGGATGACCAGCCAACGCAATAAATCGAGCGCAGTGGTTTCTGTGCGGGCAGATTCGCCCAAATAGGCATTGGATACAAACACTTCTTCACCAATGAGGGGCGCATCAGACATGACATACGCTATCGCCTGTCCATCTAATTGGTCACTAGCGGCAATGGTCGGCACGCGCCTGCGACTTGTCCCCATGAGGATAAGCGCCAATTCTGCACCATAACTCCCCACCAGCACATGCCCCGATGGACGCTCGACACCCATCATAGCGGTGACACCCGCCGCAAATGCTAAGGAACGGCTACCACTCGGATACCAGCGTGCCGATAATCCAGAAAACCGATTCGATAACCCCCGCGACTGATAGGCACGGCGCAAGGTGTCTTGTGCCAATGGCAATGTGAGCGGATTCGACACACTCACAATCGGCGGGGTATCGCCAATGGTGGCACGTTGCACCACATAATAAACCAATTCGGCGCTGGCAATGGCGAGTAGTGTGGTCTCTGACCCAACACCCGCACTCCCTAACGATAAATGGATTGGTCTATCGGCTTCAATGGAACTCCCCACCATCGCAGGGAGCATGTCATAGGCGCGAATACGCCGTAACGGTCTTTTGTTGCCCCCGCGCAGACGTGGTACGCCGACCACCGCCACAAAGACAATGACAAGGACGAGTATGGCTACAATTTGGGTATTTACTAGGCTCACAATCAATCCCCTATCGGTTGGTCATCAGACGGGTGACGGGTATCTAAACGCGCCCGTAACTCGCGTATTGCATTGGGTTCTTCTAACCATTTGGCAAGGTTGCCAACAGCAGACCCTTTGCCAAAAATGGTCGCAATTGGTTGTGCTATCCACAACACCTGTGCGCCGATAACGCCAAATGGCGTGGCAATATCCAACAGCAGGCGCATCATTCCGCCCATGCCCTGCGCTTGTGCGCGGTCTATCCATGTGGTGTGTGTTATATTTTTATCGTTCATGAGCATGAGTATAGCACACGGGGGGAATGTGCGAAACTGATTGGTGAGAAAAAGGGGATTTTGGGGGATAAGAAAAAAGGGCTATAGGGCAATACCGTTAAGATAAGGCTTTTTTATCCCCACCCCAACCCCTCCCCCAAAAATTGGAGCGGGGCTAAAACCTGAAGGGGCTTGCCCTAAAAGCTACGGCAGGCGGTGAACCACTGCCCAATTGACCAAAACCCGTTTTAACGGGTTGGTCTGCCGATTTTTAGGGTCAGATAGGCATGATGTACGGGCTTGCCATGGCAAGCCCCCGTTAAATAACGATAAAAATCGGGCATGAACTATCATGCCCCTACGCCATACCCATTTTTTGTAATGAAAATAGGCAAAGCAACCCCGTTCACGGGGTTTTAGCGGGTCAGACGGGTGGTTCACCGCCCGTCGGCAGGTAACATACACGCTATTTTTATCATATTTTGCCTTTTTAACTACGGACACGCCTTATATGCCGTCCGCTACACCCAAAAATATGAATAAGATGCTTGTGGACGCGCACAAGCACGTCCGTACATGCCAAAATGAGGAGAATTTACCCGCCCACCTCATATAAAAATTGGATTGCCGTCTGAATCCCTCTGTGGAACATGCTCACGGTAAAACTTTCGTTGGGACCGTGTGCGCCATCGGTATTCAGCCCGTAGCCCATCAACACCACAGGGGCGTTGAGTTCCCGTTGGAAATCGGCAACGATGGGGATGCTCCCACCTTCGCGCATAAAGACGGGTTTTGCGCCCCAACCTTTTTCATAGGCGCGGATGGCGGCTTTCATATAGGGGTTATCCAATTCCACCAGCGCGGCATTGCCATTGCCCGGTAGCATTTTCACCTCAACGGTGACAGTTGGCGGGGCAATTTTCGCCACATAATCCCGAATCGCCTCAAAAATTTTGATAGGGTCTTGATGTGCCACTAGCCGACAGGTGATTTTTGCCATCGCTTTCATCGGCAACACGGTTTTGATGCCTTCACCCTGAAAACCACCGCCAATGCCATTGAGTTCCAGCGTGGGACGTGCGCCAATGCGCTCGCGGATGGTGAATTGTTGCTCCCCCCATACCTGCTTCACGCCTGTGATGCTTTTCCAATAGGCATCATCGGGGTTGGTTTTTTTCAGTTCATCGCGTTCTGTGTCACCGAGTTTGACCACATCATCATAAAAGGTGGGGACGGTGATGGTGCCATTTTCATCGTGCAATTGGGCGATAATTTCGGTGAGCGCCTGAATGGGGTTATGCACCGCACCGCCATAACTGCCACTATGCAGGTCTTTGCTGGGTCCCACGACATGAATTTCCATGCCGACCAATCCGCGTAGGGCATAAATGATGCTCGGCTGGTCTTCTTTATCCATGCCCGTGTCGGAGATGATACACACATCGGCTTTGAGCATATCACGGTGGTCTTGGATGAATTTCACCAAATTCGGTGAGCCGATTTCTTCTTCGCCTTCGATGATGAGTTTGACATTCACGGGCAATTTGCCCTCTGTCTTGAGCATGGATTCCACCGCTTTGATATGGATGAACATCTGCCCCTTATCATCGGATGACCCACGCGCAATAATTTTGCCATTGCGCTCGGTGGGTTCAAATGGCTCGTTATCCCAACCATCTTCTTTGACGGCAGGTTGCACATCATAGTGACCATAAATGAGGACGGTTTGGGCATTTTCTCCCGCGCCAAGCCATTCGCCATAGACCACTGGATGCGATGGTTTTTGTGGGGTATATGTGCCTGTGGGCATAATTGCCACATTATTCAGTCCCGTACGGCGCATATTATCAGCAATCCAGTTGGCGGCTTCTTGCACCGCCCCTTGACATTCTGGGTCGGTGCTGATGCTGGGCATCCGCAGTAAATCGAGTAATTGCTGGGTAAACGAATTAGCATTATTTTGTGCATATTCAAAAGGGGTTGGCATTGAAAATTTCTCCTAAAAATTTTTGTGATTTCTAATAAAACACATATCCCCATAGTTTATACAGATGTGCCAACCTGTGCTATAGTTAATTCTAAATGGTTATAAGCCTGTTTTGGGATGATAGCGTGTCTCACAGGCATTTATACAAGATTGGAGCAGTGTGTGTTATTCTTTTTGAATGGTGTTCCAAATGAATTGATAGCACCTGTCATGATGGGTGTGTTTTTGGGGGCGCTCATCGGCATGACGGTTCATGAATTTGCTCATAATTATGTGGGACATATCATGGGAGACCCCAACCCACAACGACTCGGAAAATTGACCCTAGACCCCTCTGCCCATATTTATGGACCCGGATTTCTGATGTTTTTAATCATCGGATTTGGTGTTTTGGGGACTGCACCCATCGCCGCCCAACGGATGCGGAATCCGCGCTGGGGCTATTTGGCGGCGGTTGCGGCGGGACCGTTTTCTAATTTATTGGTGGCGATTGTGTTTGGTATCATCTTCAGAATTTTCTTCGGCAGATTTAGCACCGATTTTCTCCCCATTGTGCTATTGTACATTGTCAATTTTAACCTGTTGCTATTTATCTTCAATTTGTTGCCCATATTCCCCATAGATGGTTGGCATATCACACTGGCATTATTGCCCGCAGAACAAGCCTATTGGTGGAAATCACAGGCACAGATGACCCAGTACATCTTTATTGGCTTATTTGTGGCTAGTTTTGTATTGCCACCAAGTTTAAATATTTTGGGGATGATTATCGGGCAACCACTGAATATTTTATCGGGCGCGATTTTAGGATTTTAGGGGATGGCGACAACACAACGCATACAACAAGGTGTGAGGGCATTAATCGCCTTTACGCATGGGGTAGATTATGACCTCGCAGGACACTATCTCAATGAGGCACAAATGAGGCTGTTTAAGCGGATGAAACGCAGTGAACAACTTCATAGCCTCAATGTGTTGCGTTATTTGGGGGATGTGTCGGATGATGTAGCGGTGGCGGCATTATTGCACGATTGCGGAAAAATTTTGCACCCATTGGCAATCTGGCAAAAATCACTGGCGGTCATCACACGCAAAATTGCCCGCCTGCGTTATATCCAGTGGAGCAACCAAGCGGCAACACATGGGTGGTATAAGCCGTTTGTGGTGGCAGAAAATCATCCCCAGTGGGGCGCAGATTTGGTCGCAGAGACGGGCGCATCTGACCAAACGGTGTGGCTCATCGCGCATCATGCCGATAAATCGTGTCCGTTGCACGCCTATGGTAATGCCCTATGCGATTTGCAACGGGCAGATGATGTTAATTAACCGATAAATTGTCCATAAGTGTATAACATATTGCACGCACACTAATGAATGAATAGGACTTTGGGGCATGATGAATTCATGCCCATTTTATTAACAGGTTAAAGGAGATTTTTTGATATGGCAGATGTGAATGTTGGGATTTTTGGATTGGGACGTGTGGGGGCATCGCTTGGCTTGGCGCTCAAGCAATATACCGAAAAAGGTGGTGGACATAATTTTATTGTCGCGGGATACGATACCATCGCCCAAAATGTGAAGGTCGCCCAGACCATGAAGGCAATTGATGAGGCAAAAAATCGTCCCGATGAAGTTGCCCGCAACAAAGATATGCTGTTCATGACGCTTCCCACGCATGAAGCCGAAATTGTCTATCCGATGATTGCCGATAGAATCAGGCAAGGCGCGGTAGTCTTTGATTTTTCGCCTATCAAGCACAAAATGGCACAAATCGCAGACCGCTATGTCGCCCCAAAAGGGCATGTTATTAGCATGGCGGCGATGGTAAATCCCAAATACCTATTTCATGGGGTACTCGACACCGAACACGCCAGCGCCGATTATTTTGAACGCGGGGTGTTATTGGTCATGCCGAGTGTGAAGGCAGATAAAGATGCCATTGCACTCGCTACCGATGTGGCAAATATTTTGGGTGGCGTTCCCCATTTTTATGATGCTCATGAATATGATGTCCTCAGTTCTGCGGTGGATGGACTGCCTGCATTGCTCGGTGCAGTCGCATTTTATAGCCTCTATAAGACCTCTGGCTGGACAGATATGGTGCGCGTGTCGAATCCCGATTTTGCCATGCTCACCCACTCGCTCTATGACCGTCACCCCGATGAGTTACGCGCCCAGTGGATGAATCAGTCTGTAGATTTAGCCCGTCATCTGGATAACCTGATTCATAACCTCACACAAGTGCGGTCTGCGCTCCTCAATAAAGACGAAAAAGCTATGACTGCCTTTTTGGATGAGACCAGCGCCGAATACGAACTCTGGCTCAATCGGCGCATGAAGCCAGAATGGGAACTAGAAGAAAAACTCAAGCCAGAAAATCTGACTTTTAGAGGACTCATGCGGAGTATGATTGGCGGGTTTGGCATGGGTGGTGATAGAAAAGACGAAAAATCGAAAAAGTAGAGTTTACACTCTGGTTACAGATGGAACACAATTTGTTGATGCTTACCACATATCCTATAACCAGACATCGCATAGATGAATGGTTATAGGAGACACAATATGAAACAAAAACGATTTTTTATGATAGCAATTGGACTTGTTGCCACATTGGTGATGATGGTTGCAGGGGTATCTGCCCAAGAGACCACCCCAGAACCCACTACACCCGATGTCCCATTTTTGGGTGTGGCATTTGATAGCACCGCCGACCAAATTGTTATTCAGGTGATGCGCCGTAGCCCCGCGGCCCAAGCTGGTTTGCGCGATGGTGATATTATCACCGCCGTGAATGGCGAAGCTGTCATCCCCGCCACCATTACCGAAGTCATTGGCACATTTGTCGCTAACGATGTGATTACGGTCACTGTTGAACGTAATGGCGAAAGCATGGATGTTGAGGTAACACTCGGCGCACGCTCAACCGCTATGGTTGGAATTCATGGTGGACAAATGATGCCCCCCATGAATGGCGAAATGATGATGCCCCCTATGGGTCAAATGTTTGAAATGATGCCCTTTGGTCAAGGTGGCGGTATGGGATTTGGCATGATGAGACCCGACCAAGGACGACTTGGTGTTACCTTCCTCAATATTGATGCGCCCCTCGCCACAGAAAACGGCTTGTCGGTCACAGAAGGCGCACTTATCACTGCCGTAGACCCAGAATCGCCCGCAGAAGTCGCTGGTTTGTTGGCGGATGATATTATCACTGCCGTGAATGGTGAGCCTGTAGATGAAGAACGCACCCTCGCAGACCGTATGGTTGCCTATGAAACTGGCGATGTGGTCTCATTCACCGTCTTGCGTGGCGATGAAACACTCGAACTTGAGGCAACACTCGGTCAGCATGAGCAACGCCTATTTGGTGAAATGCGCGGTATGATGCCCGATATGCGTGGGCAAGGGCAAGGACGCGGGCAGGGGCAAATGCCTCCGCGTGGCAATATGATACCAATGCCACCCGCGCCAGAAATGACACCAGAAGTCCCTCCTGCCGAAGTGACCCCTAACGCCTAGACAGATAACAATCCCCCTTTTTGCCTCTGGTGGCAGATGTTCCCTCGTCTGCCACCGCTATAATATGGGTATAGTCTCGTTATAAAGTTGTTTATATACCACGAAAACAGTTTGTAACCTGTTACAATAAACGCATAGAATCAATTTTATAGGAATATATACCATGATGACCGCAGAAAAGTTAGACTCCCTCACCTATGCAGTGCGCCTTTATAAACAAGGCGATGCCGATGAAGCAGAAGCCCTCGTCAAAAAATATGTCATGTCAAATCCCAACGACACACGGGCGTGGATGATGCTGGCAAAAATGACCGATGACAACACCGTCAAACGCCGTAGCCTAGAACGTGTCTTGGCAAAAGACCCTTATCACAAACAAGCCCGTGATATGTTGAGTGTGTTATTGGATGTGATGCCAGTTACTACCGAATTTGGCACAGAAAGCCGTGTAGATGAACTCTCTAACCAAAAATGGAGTCTGATGAATACCCAAGCCAAAGAAGAAGAAAAATCGCGCTTGGTTACATGGCTTATTTGGGGCTTGTTGATTTTTTCAACGGGGGCGATTGCGATTGTGGCGCTTTCATTGATGCAAGGATAGGGCATGTTTTAATATAATACGCCTTATGTGAAATAGCTTGATTGTTAATTGCCCATTTTATCTTGTTATCGGCTTCGCTGGCGGTTCAAAACCGCCAACTAGTCGCATCAAGCGCACTAAAGGCTAATACTACTAAGTTAGCACCTTAAAAACATCCCCTATCCCCCGGCCCCTTATCCCCACCGAGTGGGGAAAGGGGAGAAAACCGTTTCTAGGCGAGGCAAATTGCCCAATTTTGCACATTTCATTTCACATAAGACGTATAATATCAACTAGCAATCAAAAGGGCGCATTAACATCATGCACCCTTTTTTTATTGCTAGTTAAAAGTGGTCAAAGATAGTCCCTTAGATTATGCGCCAAACGTGGATGGCGCAAACGGCGGAGGGCTTCTTTTTCTAGTTGACGAATACGCTCACGGCTGAGGCTAAATTTGTTGGCAATTTCTTCTAATGTATGGGGTTCAACACCGCCCAATCCAAAACGCAGACGTAAGATATGGCTTTGGCGCGGGGTGAGTTCAGATAAAATTTCTTCTATCGTCTCTTCTAATAGATGCTGTGTGGCAGAATCTACCGGGCTGGGCGAATCTTGGTCTTCGATAAAATCGCCAAATTCGCTATCACCATCTTCCCCAACGGGACGCTCCAACGCAATCGCGTGCTGGCTGGCATCCATCATGCCCCGAATAGCATCTAAGGGCATATCCATCTCATTGGCAATTTCTTCTGGCGATGCTCTGCGTCCCAAACTTTGTTCTAGGGATTGGGCGGTGCGATACATTTGGCGGATACGTTCTGTCATATGGAGGGGGATACGAATCGTGCGGGTTTTTTGTGCGAGTGCGCGGGTGATAGCTTGGCGAATCCACCAAGTGGCATAGGTACTAAATCGGTTGCCACGCGCATAATCATATTTATCCACGGCTCGCATCAGACCAACATTACCCTCTTGAATCAAATCTGGAAAGGGCAGTCCCTGACCCATATACCGTTTGGCAATGCTCACGACAAGGCGGGTATTGGCGCGTCCCAGATGTTCGCGGGCGCGTTGTCCGTCTTGGGCGACTTTTTGTAATTTTCGGATATGGTCTGGACTGTAATTTTCAAATGTACTGGGGCGTTCTAAACGTTCTTGGGCTTTGATGCCTAGTTCAATACGTTTTGCGAGGGTAATTTCGTCATTGGCGTTGAGGAGTGGTTCTTGTGCCATCTGCCGAAAATATAAGCCCACGGGGTCATCTGGCGAAATGGCGGCTAAATCGCCGATGGTGGGGTCGTGTAATAATTCCTCACCTTCAAATTCGCCCTCTTGGTCATCAGACAAGGTAGGGTGATGATTCATCATCATATCCATATCATAGTCATAACGGAGTTCTATCCCCAGTTCATCCAGCTCATAGAGAATGTTTTCTAGGGGAGGGGTATTATCTGGGTCATCTTCTAAGAGTTCGAGTACGTCATCAAAGGTTAAAAACCCTTGTCGTTCTGCCTTATCAATGAGTTCTTGAATCACCGAACACCTCGCTTTGGTTCAAAACCTCGTAAAAAACTGATGCTAACGCATCGAAGGATACGCTTTTAACCTACATATAACATTATATAAGAGATTTGAAAAGTGTGCTTACTCAATTTGACAATTCGTTATCTCATTATAGACAACTATTTTGGTTTGTTAAGACTTTATTATTCTATCATAGCGCAAACATAGAAAATGATTAAGGGTGGATAAGTGAAGATAGGGCGTTATTAATCTTTTAGGATTTTTTTCTGATTATTTTGCACAGGGGCAGGACCATTTTAGCCATGCCCTTGTCATTTTTTTAGTCTACGGTGGCGGGTGTATGGATAAAATTGAGCTTAGACAGTTCCCGCACCTGAATATCGGCACGATAGCTACTCCGCACCAATGGACCGCTTTCTACCCACTTATAACCCATCTCTTTGCCCAATGCTTGTAATTTGTCAAATTCATCGGGTGTATAGTAGCGTTCTATAGGCAGATGTTTTTTGCTCGGTTGAAGATATTGCCCAATAGTGAGAATATCCACGCCGACATTGACCAAATCGTGCATGACCTCGACCACTTCATCGAATGTCTCGCCCAAGCCGACCATGATACCGCTTTTTGCCAGCACAAGGGGTTGCATTTTTTTGGCGTTGCCCAATGTGGCGAGTGTCCATGCGTAATTGTCTTGTGGTTGCACTTTTTTGAACAGGCGCGGGACAGTTTCGACATTGTGATTCAAAATTTCTGGTTGGGCATCCATGACGATTTTCAGCGCCGATTCGCTCCCCTTAAAATCGGGGATGAGGACTTCGATGCTACACCCGGGTTGCAATTGGCGGATGCGCTTGATAACCATCGCAAAAATTGGCGCACCACCGTCTGGGCGTTCATCACGATTCACGCTGGTGATGACCACATGGCGCAAGCCCATCGCCCGAACACTCTCTGCGATACGGTTGGGTTCTGCCCAGTCGAGTGGGCTAGGGCGACCTGTTTTAATATCGCAAAAGCCACAAGAACGGGTGCAGGTGTCGCCCATCATCAAAAATGTGGCTGTTCCGCGCCCCCAACATTCCCCAATATTAGGGCATTGGGCTTCTTCGCATACCGTATGCAGGGTTTTGCTTCGCATGAGGTTTTGCACCCGCTCGTATGTCTCGCCACTAGGAGCTTTGACACGAATCCACGGGGGGCGGCGACGGGGATGTTGAGGGTCTGGTTGCCAATCATCGGTAGAACTAGAAATTTCATCAATTTGAATGATGTCGCTCACGTATCCACTCTTTCACTATAAGGCTAATCATCATGTCTATCATAGCATAGTGCGGTGATGGATGAATATAGGCAGGGGTATAACCATTGGGTATTTATGATAATTCTATGTCGGCAACTTTTAGAGCAAAGCGCACAAAAGTCTCACATTTGCGAAGGCGGGATATATCTATTACACGGGCAATTTTGATGGCATCATCATAATCTATATATTCCCTGCCATGTTGCTTAAATATTCTCATTAAATGGGATTTTGGGCTAATAATTTCTTCTGGACATTTGATTTTCTTCAACCTGATAGGATGCGTTGGTCGTGATAATAGCTGTTCAATGGCTCTCATATCATACAGTAGCCACGTCTCTAGTTCATTTTCGATACATACCAAAAAAACTTTTTCAATGGGGACATTGGCATTTTTTAATGAACTCAAAATTGCTTCGCTATCTTCTTTACGACATGGTTTTGCTCCCTTTTCCCCCCATGGTGGGTATCAATCCCATATAATGACCACGCGCTCACAACCACCCTTTAATAATAACATGGCAATATCGCCACATTCTGTCAGTAAATTGGGCTTATTATCCAGAGGGACACTATCTGGCTTAATATCAGCGTCCAAACTTTTTGCTAAATGCTCACAGACTTTAATATCTGCCCCTTTTTTACCACATTCAAATATCATCCCCACTTTCATCAGCCCTCCCGATGAGCCAATCTATCCATCGTATATAATTTTCCGGGTCCAAATTTCTTTGACCAAGATTCTAATGCTTTTTCGTCTGGACGATGAAAGGTTGTCTCGCTATTTTCGCGTTCTACCACCACAATTTGCGATAAATCCAGCAAATCCAGTAAATAGGGCGAGTGTGTGGTGATGACCACCTGTGATTTGCCCAACACAATCAGGCTACGAATTTCTTCAACGATAAAATGAATCGTGCGCGGGTCTAACCCATTTTCGATTTCTTCGATGAAAATAACGGGTGGCGGGGTGGGGTGACGGAACAGTGCCAATAAGCATAAAATCCGCATGGTGCCTGTCGAAAGTAACCATTGCGGGACAGTAAAATCGCTTTCGTGCATCCGCAAATACACGGTGCGCTCCAATTCGGTAGTGATATTGGGTTTCATATCTTTGAGATAGGGTAGGACGTGTGTGAGGGATTTAATAATGCCATCATACGCATCTTGGCTTTTTTTGCGAATGTCCATGAGGTATTCTGCGATGTTTGAACCATCAGGATTTAGTCTACCTGTACGTTGTAGCGGCAGTGGATGAACCATATTTGCTGGATTTAATGTGGTAAATTGCCAATTTTTGATTCTATCGCCAGCGTCTACGAATCTTGATGTCTCAATTGGATGTTTATTATTTGATATAAACCCCACTACGAACGACTCATGAAAAATAGAATACGTCTTTGTGTGAATCTTTCCAATGATCTCATCATAACTTTGTAGATTTCCATCAAAATCACGATATATAAAAGGTTTTTCATCCTTAAAGTCAAAAATTTCTTTTGCAATCCTTAATTCGTTATGGGTGAGTTCAATATCTGATTTAATCAGATATGTCAACCTCAAATCACCATATTCTCCTATTATGTTAAATTCTATAAAATTACTCTCATTTTTCTTCTCATTCTCCCCAACAAGGCTAATCGGCGGATTGTGGATATTTTCAAAGCCACGCCAGCGATTCATCGCCTTATCTAGCCCATTGACCACAATATCCTGATACGTCTGTAATGCTTCTATGAGGCTACTTTTGCCAGAACCGTTATTGCCGATGAACACGGTTAGCGGGGTAAAGCGCACATCGCCACTATCCCGAATCCCCTTAAAATTTTTGACACGAAATGATTTGATAGGCAAAAATTCTTCCATCACAAGCCTCATGGGATAAAAACAGCACTCATATCATTATACACGAGGCTATAACCAATTGTTGCAACTATCGCAAAAATGCGTTATAAATTGTTCCTTACACTCTATTTCTGCAAGGATAAATAGATGATTCCTATCGAGTTAATACTCCTCTTTTCGGGTGGGTTTTTGTGTTTGGCGATAATCGCCAGCAAACTCGCCGCCTATTCTGGCGTGCCTGCCTTACTCCTCTTTTTGGGTGTGGGCATGTTGGCGGGGTCAGAGGGGTTTGGTCGCCTTCAATTCGATTACCCGTCATTCGTTCAGGCATTGGGTGTGGTGGCGCTCGTCCTCATCCTTTTTTCTGGCGGGTTAGATACGCGCTGGGATGAGATAAAACCCGTCATGAAACGGGGCTTATCATTGGCGACCATCGGCGTATTTATCACGGCGTTGGCGGTGGCGCTCTTTGTTCACCTGCTCTTTGGATTCACCCTCTTTGAGGGATTGTTGCTTGGGGCAATCATTTCATCCACCGATGCCGCCGCCGTCCTCACCCTATTACGCGCCAAAGCGGTTCACTTGCGGGGCAGATTAAAGCCCCTGCTGGAATTAGAATCGGGGAGCAATGACCCCATGGCAGTGGTGCTAATGTTGGGGATGCTCATGCTCATCCAAAGTCCCGATACCAACCCATTTAATCTGGTGCTGTTTTTTGTGCAACAAATGGCACTAGGGGCATTATTTGGTGTGGTGATGGGTCAATTAATGGTGCGCGTATTGAATACGATTCATCTGGATTATGACGGGTTATACCCCGTTTTGAGTTTGGCGTTGGTGGCATTGGCGTATAGTGTTCCGACTCTGGTCAATGGTAGTGGCTTTTTGGCGGTATATTTGGCGGGATTGGTGATGGGCAACCAAAAAATTGTCCATCAACGCAGTTTATTACGCTTTCATGATGGTGTCGCCTGGCTGATGCAAATTGTCATGTTTCTCACATTGGGCTTGCAGGTATATCCCTCGCGGTTGGTGATGGTCGCGCCAATAGGGTTGCTAGTCGGTATATTTTTAATCCTCGTGGCGCGTCCATTAAGTGTATTCATTGCCCTTGCGCCGTTCCGCATGACTATCAGAGAAAAATTATTCATCTCATGGGTGGGGTTACGTGGTGCCGCCCCGATTGTTTTGGCGACATTTCCGCTTTTGGCGGGGATTAATAAAGCCGATACCATATTTCATCTGGTGTTCTTCATCGTCCTGACATCTGTGGCGATACAAGCCCCCTTGCTGATTCGTATGGCGCGGTGGTTGGGGGTGTATAACACCCGTTATATCGCTAAAAAATCGCCATTGGCAGTGATTATGGATGACAACCAAATTGGCAACGATTTAATTGAGTTCACCATCCCACACAATGCCGAAGTTATCGGTAAGTCACTGATAGATTTACAATTGCCCAAAGGGGTGTTGGTGATGCTCATCGGGCGTGATGCCGATGTCCTCATCCCCAGTGGTACAACCCGCTTTGATGCCGATGACCGCGTGTTACTGCTCGCACCAAAAATTCAGCACACACGGATACGGCGTTATTTCTGCCAGACTCCAAACTCTGATTTCCAATCCATATAGGGCGATTCGGCTTGGTGGGCGAGTAAGTGCAATATGCCCCACACTTGAATTTCGATGAAGAGCATCATGCCTATGAGCTGGATAATGGTAAGTATGATAGATGTCCCCCATCCCATCGTGACAAAGATAGTGGGTAATCCGACAAATAGGGCAATATAGGCGATCAAATATAGCCCCAATTGACTCCCCAACACCCCGCCGATGGCGATACTTATCCGACTCATGCCATCGGTGGGAAGATGATTTCCCCATATTGCTATCAGATAACCCATAACCACCGCATGGATAAAACTGAGATAAAACAATGACACTAAAACGGCTAATTCGATAATTTCTGTGACCAAGCGCACAAATGATTCGCTGGGTATGTTCTGTAGAATGACATCTAAGCCTGTGCCCAATATCATCAATATCCAAAATAAGGCTATCATCTTCATTCCCGCATGAATGATAATTACTGTGATTTTAATCCAACTCATTTGCTGATAGGTTATGCAGGCAATTTGCCATGTACCGAGTGGCTCGCCAAATGGGGTTACGCCGATGAGGTCAGATAAGCCAACGGACTGGATTTTACCCAGCCGATTGATTATTTTTGCCGTGAGATTCCCCGCAACAGTCGCATAAAATAGGATGAATGGCAATAACATGACCAATAACGATAGTGACCTATCTGCCCCAAACAACAACAGTATCCATATGAAAAAGACACATCCCATGCACGATAAACCCCCTATGAGGGCAATAAGAAATGCGATTAATGAGTGAGAAAATGGGGGACGTTTTTTTATCGGGCGCGGGGATTTAAAAATGGGTAATTTGTGAAACGGATTCGTATCGGGCAGGGGGTTATTGATAAATTTCCAGATGAACCATGTCTGCCACAGCATCGCTTATAGCTCTAATTCTGACCGCCAAACGGCATAGGGCAAATCGGCTTGATGTGCGAGTAGGCGCATCATTAGCCGTATCATTATTTCGTGGATGCAAGCAAGCCCAATAAGTTGCATTAAACTGAGTGTGATAAAAGAATCCCATTCTAGCTGTCTATATATTATTGGCAATCCAACAAGGATAATCCCATAAGTGATGATATACAGCACCAATTGAATCCCTAAAAACCTACCAATAGTCACTAATTCCCAATTGATAGTATCGGTTGAGAACAGATTACGCCATAGACCTGTCAAATAGCCTATGACCATCCCTTGCACAAAATAAAAATATATCGCTATCATCAATAATGTAACATCCACAATTGTACTGATTGATGATTTCAATACCAAATCCCTATATGACAAAGGAAAAGAGTTGGCATGTACTCTGTTGATGTCGGAGAGCAATACGAATAATAATAATATAAATATGAGATAAGCCGTATTTTTGATAATGATATGGACATATTTGAGCCACCGTATCTTTTGATAGATGTCCCGTCCAATTGACAATGATGCGTATGAATTGCCATCGGGTGTGATACTAATGAGGTCATAAATGCCCGCATGATATATTTTGTTGATGATATTTGTTATTTTGACTGATAAATGACATCCAAAAAAGGCAAGAATTAGAACCGCAATCAATGGGAGGAAGAAGAGAAATATAAAATAATTAGTTGTAAATAACATCATGAGGGATGCAACGAAAAAAAGCCACGCACATCCTATAGAAGCCATCATGATTCCAATTATCGATACGATAGGGTGATAAGAACGCTTGTGTTTTTGGACAGGCTTAATGAGTGTCAATTTGTGAAATGGATTTGTGACAGGCAACGCGGTATTCAGTAAGCGCCATATCAAAAATGTTTGCCACATAGCTCAATCCTTCTAAGAGCGTGTCTCTAATAAGTAATGTTTAGTCATTTTGAGCGTATCCGTTTAAGCATAAGACGAATCATGACTATGTAAATCATGCTTTCACTCACAGCAGGTAAGAGAGTGTCTGTAATAAGTAATGTTTAGTCATTTTGGGTGTATCCGTTTAAGCATAAGACGAATCATGGCTTTTCTATCTGTCATTCTTCTATTTTATTACATCTTCTTGGTTTTTCAAAACACTCTCAATATCGGGGTTTCTAAATTGTTTTTAGATGCCTATTTCTGAGCGCCACAGCGAATAAGGCAATTCGGATTGGCGGGCGAGTAGGCGCAACATGAGGCGCACACTTACATCATGTATAACCACCAACCCAAATAATTGGGCAAATCCCAATGTGAGAAAGGTAGACCAAGTCTGCATGGCAAAAAATAGGGGCAATCCAACAACCAACACCACAAACGCAATTAAATAGACCACGATTTGGCATCCTAAAAATCCCCCAACCGTTGCAATCATCCGATTAAACCTATCGGTTGTGAGGTTAATGCTCCACATGGACATCAGATAGCCCATGACCATCGCTTGCACAAAGGCAAAATAGATGCCCACCGTCAAAAATCCCAATCCAGAGATGGTCTCTAAAAATAACAAATTGATGGTGCTGGTGGCGGGGGTGGATAGTGCGCTGATAAAACCGAAAATTGCCATGAGTATCAGAAAAGCGATGATGATATACGCGGTGTTGCTCAACATCATGTGTGTGTCTCTGAGCCAATTTATATCTCTATAGACGGTGCGCCCAATCAGCCATATGGCGCGTTGGTTGCCATAGGCACTCACCCCAATGAGGTCATAAATGCCCGCAGACCTTATTTTTCCCAGATTATTGGTGATTCTGACCGCCAAATAACCGCCAAACGACACACTCACCAAAAACATGAGCATGGGCAATGAGCCAAAAAAGACGAATACGATAGGCGTGATGAAGATAATGCACAATAACGATACCCAAATGGTGAGGATAATCACCGCCAACCCTGTTAGGCATCCCACCAGTTGTTGGGGTAGCCAAGAGACCATCCGTGTTAAGAATGTGGGCGATGATTCACTAGGCAGGCTCGTGAGTTTGAGTTTGAGCAATTTTCGGAACGGATTAAAAACAGGTAGTTGGCTGTTCATCACGCGCCATATTAAGAATGTGACCCACATAGTTACCTGTCCCTTTTCTTGACTGATTGGCTGGTTAGTCCAACGGATTACGCCACAATACCCCCAATAACCGCCGTGCCAAATGCCCCATCCATGAACGGTCTTTAATCCGAATACGGGTGAGTGTGTTAAGTTGGTCTACATCGTCATCAATCGTAATTGCCAAACCATGCCATAGGGTGATGATGAGAATTTCGCGCACACCATAGAGCAATCCGATACAGATGAATCCATAAAATGGGGTGATGGGATAACTTATCGCAGAAAAAATGGCTGGTATGATGAATAGGCATAAAAACGCAGTTATCAGATAGACCGCCATTTGCACCGCCAAAAAGTTGCTAATGACCGTGTTTTGCGTGTTAGAGCGCGTTTCGCTATGATGGGCGGCAATAATGCCAATCAAACTGCCCACACACGCCGATTGAAAAAAATCCACGATGCAAAATCCCAAAAAGCAGAATGAAAGGAGCAAAACACTCCATAGTTCATAGACATTATAGGTTCTGACATTGGCGACATAGAACAGGCTCACTAAAAGAAATGGCAACAGCAAAATAAGCGCCATAATCGCATAGATGCTACGCAATGTCCCGCGCAATTGGCGCAAAAGGTTGCTGTTTTGAATAGACAAGCTACACAATGCCCACGATGCGCCCAAAAACCCACTTGGGGTTACACCGAGTATGAGGTAGCGTCCCTGAATCCTTTCATTGATGATTGCCCCGCTAATGATTAGGGCGCTCAACATGCCATAAATTGTGCCAGAGAAAATGACAAATATTGGAAATCCCGCGCAAATCAACACAACGGCAATAAAAACGATGCCGATGATGATGACATTAAACCCAACCACAAATAGCGATAGCACAAATAACCCAAGCATGACCCCAACAACGGCAATTTCGTTTTCCATATAAAAATGCACCATTTTGCCCCAACGCCCTGTTCTTTCGGATGGTTGGCGCGGTTGCCATACGCCTCGACGCATATATAACGGGTGCGAGACAAAAGGGGTCATGAGTGCCAGCCAAAAACGAAATGAAGTCACGGTAAAATCCCCCACGCAATTGCGTCTGTATTGCCAAATGTGCTTGCCAATCCAACACTCAACACATGCACCACACCGGTTTCGGTGTGTAATGCCATGAGCAACGCGCCGCGATCATCTTCGGGCGGATTGCCACCAAAGGCGATATATGTGCCATCGGGCGACCACCGCAATTTTGGCGGATTGGGCGTGTTGATGACCGATTGATACCCACAATAATACGTGATTTTGCCCGTTTGCACATCCAATATGTGTAATAGCCCGTTTTGGGTGGGTTCTTCTGCCGATTCTTCCCCCAATGGGATGACCCAAAAGGCAATTTTGGTGTTATCTGGCGACCAACTCAATTCATTGGGTGCAAGTCCGTTGATGCGTACATTGCCATATATCTCGGTGAATAATGTGGCTTGGGTTATCGCTTGGGTGGTGGGTTCAAATAAGAAAATTTCCCCAGAAAACGCGTCATCGGCTTGTGGCATCGGCGCGACATAGGCATATTGCTTGCCATCCGATGACCATGCACCTGTGTTAAAATACCGAATATTTTCGCCCAAATCGGTGGCTTTCCATTCGGCTGTGGGACGGTTGCGCGTACGTAAATCCACGACTGACCGATAGAAGGTGTCGCCATCGGCGCGGATATATAAGCCCCAATAGCCTTCTGGTTGAATCGTGGTCACACCGCGCACATCCAACGTGGCAAAGCGCCATCCGTTTTCAGATTGCAAATAGGCTTCGCTATGATTCCTGTCCCATACCAGCAACGCGGTATCTGACCACCATTCGATTTCTGCCACACTTTCGACCAATTGGGTACGCTCTGAGCCATTGAGTCGCATTTTTCCGTAGGCGGTGCGAATAAAATCTCCCCGTGTGACGCGCAAATAGGTTATCCATGCGCCATCGGGCGATAAATGACAATTTGTGCCACACGCAGGCACTCCTTCTAGGGCATAGCGCACATTGCGCGTCACATCATACGCCCACATCGAATATCCATCAAAAGAGGTGAGGATGACCCCACTCGCGTTATCAAACCCCTCCCACCGATTTTGTAGGGGAATATCGGGGCAAATTTCACCGAAGGTATTTTGTGCTTGGGTGGGTATGGGGTGCAAGCATAAAGTGATTGCACTCAAAAATAGCAGGATAAGGTATTTTCTCATAGTTTTTTTCTGATTCCACAAATAATGATACGCCATTTCGTGATTTTTAAGCCCACATATTAATCGGTTTTGGGCGGATGTGCTATAGACCATTGGTGAATCGCATTGTTTCTGTTGCCCAGACCACTTTCAGAGACATATAACCGATGGTCATGGCACACACAATCGTGCGCTGTGTGAATGGAGATGCCACCTAATCCCGCCAGAACCCTATCTGTAGGCGCGGTATCTTCCCATGAATCGTGATAAAAATGTGCCACTTGCACCACATGACCATCATAGTCGTATGGGATGCCGTTTTGGTCATGGTGCATTTTGGACAGGGCAAGCGCCAACACGATGCGCCGACACACCACAGACCAGCCACCACCCATCGGCGCAGAACTGAGGACGACACTCGCTATCGTCCCAAATAATTGCATGGCGTTGATAGACAAGCCCAATGCGCTGATAAGGGTCATTTTATCGGCAATCCCAAACGGACGCGCCCAATCGCTAAGGCGTTCTGCCTCGCGCAAGCCACGCATCCGCCCACCGAGATAATTGAGAGGATGATGGTTTGGCATGGTGGGGGTGATGAGGTCTTTTGGGACAGACAATAGCGCATTTTGTGTTTCATCCACCGATTGCATAATGACACCATCTGGTGTGATGATGTGCTGGGTAATTTGGTCGTCTGACGCATCAATTTCTTCGGCATAGAGGGTCATATCGGGTTGTATGCCCAAAATGCCACATAATCCATTATGGGGGAGGGTGATGATACTATGTGAATGGAGTGATGGTTGTATAGATATAGTCATGGGTTTCATTATAGCCGATTTCGGTGGTTTTCCGTACAAATCTTTAGATGTGGAAAGAGATGATATATGTTATAATGGGTCTGATTCCTATCATAAAGATTAGGAGTGATGATGGGTACACAAACGCCAATTTATGAGCCACAAGAGGACTTAACAATGGCGGAAGGATATGCAGAAGCCGAAGAAGGTCATGAAAGTGTGCAACATCAACATCGTTTGACCACCGAATTGCCAATGGTACGCCACCAAAAATATAATTTGGCGGCAGAAACGGGGTTAGTAGCGATGGTTAGTTTAGGCGGTGAGGGCAAAGACGATGACGAAGCCCAAGACGCTTCTCTGACGGGTGGCGAGACGACAACACCACATGTCTCTGCCACGACATCAACTTATCCACTGATAACACAGGCACACTTATCGCTTACAGATACCCCCACCGCAGATGAATCTGCAACGGTTGCTGATATGATACCAACCCCACAATCAGAGAATATGGTCTCTGCATCACTAACATCCAAGACGGTACTCATTGTAGAAGACCAACAAGAATTGGCAGAAGTGCTTATTGCCACCCTAGAACGGATGAAACTCAAGACCGTTCATGAGACGCATGGCGATAAGGCTGTGGCACGTTTTTTGGAGATGAATCCCGATATTATGCTCCTCGATATTACCCTGCCAGATACCACAGGCTGGAAAATCATGGATGCCATTAAAGAACGGCTCGATTCTACCAATGGCGATATGCCTAAAGTGATTGTTATCACCGCACTCGATGACCCCGCAAATCGGTTGATTGGCAAGCTACAAGGGGTGCATAGCTACCTCATCAAGCCATTTACTGCTGATGAAATCGAGACAATTGTCATGAAAGCATTGGATATTTCTCCCGCGTCATGAAAAATAATCCGCATCCCCCTCTCCAACACGGAGAGGGGATAAAATTTGCCTCTATCCTCATCATTGTTTTGGTCATCATGCTATTCATCACCATTCCCCTCATCGCCCAACCAAATGACCCCATCGCCCGCAATCGCGCCCAAGAACGGTTGCATCAGGCGGTGTATCATATTCAATCACAAGCCCAACAAAGCGGTTGGACAGACGACCTCAATCTGATGGCGGGTGATATTTATGCCCAGATGGGCGATATTCCCCGTATGGTCGCCTATTGGGAGCGGGCAAATTTGGTGGATGATGGTCGCCTAAGCCTATTGGCAGACGGATATATTCAATTGGCAGATTGGGCGGGCGCGGTAGATACCCTACAGCGCCTTATGGTTATCAACCCACAAAATGATTGGGCGCGGTGGCATTTATCGGCAATTTTAGCCCCTACAGATAATTTGCGGGCGCAAACTTTATTATTTGCATTGCCCCCAGACAGCGACTATAGCATTTTTGCCGAGCGTATTTTGCCCATACTCGCCACCGATGCTCCCCCACACGACAAAGCCTTGCAAGTGGGGTTGGTGCTGGCGTATAGCGACCAATGGCACTTGGCAGAAATAGCGTTTCGGCAAGTTGCCCTGCTTACCCCAAATTCGGGGATGGGGCTGGCGTATGTGGGATTGGCACGCTATATGCAGGGCAAAACTGCCGACAATTGGCTGGCACAGGCGGTACAGATTGAGCCAGAAAATGACCAGATTCAATATGTCTATGGCATTTATTTGCGGGGTATGGGACAACTTAATGCCAGTTTGCAGGCATTTGGCAATGCCATTAACCAGATGCCCAGCAATCCTGCTTATTATGTTGAATTGGGTATGACCTATCATGCGCTCAACGATACCGCCCAAGCCGAATATTGGTTGCAGTTTGCCACAGAAATATCGGGTGGCTCACAGGCGATTCAAGACATCCTAGACAATTTTTATGCCGACCAGCAACAGTCCGTGTTCGATTTTGACGCGCTCAATGTGTTATTAGAAGCCACGCCAGAAATCACACCAGAAGCCACCGCAGAAATTACGCCATCCCCATAATGCCCTTGATGAGAGGCATAAAAATGCTTATAGTGTAGGCATAAATCATGAAGAAGGCAGTTATCTTGAGAAAATTACTCATCCTTATCAGTTTACTCGTTGTGTTTTTGGCAATTTTTCAGCTAAACCGCATTGCGGGAGATTGGCATTATATTGTTTCTGCACCACCTGGCGATTTGATTTATGCCACCAGTTTTGATGGTGATATGGCAAATTGGTCACAAGATGAGCGCAGTAACTTTTCGTATCGTGCAGACGGCGGTGTCCTTCGCATGGAAATTGAGCCTGTCCCCTCATTGGCTGGTCAACATGGCATTTCCGATTGGCAGGTGCATCTTGCCGATTTTGACATGCGCGTTTCTGCCCGTTTGCTAGAGGGCAATTTTGACGGCTCACATAATAATGGCTATGGTGTGGTTTTTCGGCGCTATGATTCGCAAAATTATTATTTGTTCATCATCAGCAACGATGGCTCATATCGGGTGATGCGGTCATTGGATGGGACGCTCAAACCCATGAGCAATTGGATTGTGCTGGATGCTATCAACAAAGATATAAATGCGCTTAACCACTTGCGGGTGGTGGGCAAAGGCAATACATTCCAGTTTTATATCAACGACCAATTGCTAGAATTGTGTATCCCAGACAACCCAGATGGTGTCAGCACCTTCGACTTTAGCGGGAATTGTATGGGGACGATGAAAACCGAGCTAATAGACAACACCATCCCCTTTGGTTATGTGGGTGTTGGCTTAGATTTGGATAGTGGGCAACGCGATGGCTTTATTGTGATGTTCGATGAAGTGCTAATTTATTCCCCGTGAGGTGATGAATTTTATGAAAGTCCATTTGCCAATGAAAGTCCATTTGCCATAAGAAGCCGACCAATTCATTGTCTATACCCCGATGTGATTGTCGGTTTTCCGCATGAGACGGATGATGAATTTGCGGTGAGCAAGGCATTTATTGCAGAGATGGATTTTGCGGGGATGCACATCTTTCATTATAGCAAGCGACCAGGGACACCCGCCGCAAAAATGCGCTATTATGGTGGATGAACCGACCAAAAAAGCCCGTAGCGCCCAACTCCATGCCCTTGCCGAAAGTGGTCAAAAACGCTATGCCTCACGCTTTATTGGGGGCAACAAGTAGTCTTATGGGAGAATGTCATGGGGTCTACGCCTGATGGATTCATCAATGTAGGGTATACTGATACATATTTGCGCGTAAAAGCAATTCACCCGCGACCACTGACCAATCACCTCATCCCCGCACAGTTGGGACATTATGATGATGCAACACAGGTGATTGAAGGCGCAGTGAGTGTTGGATAGACAAAATAGTGTGGGCAAAATAGGCAGTGTCCTTGCCCAAATAATAGCTAAATAACCATAGGAGTAAGTCTACATGACCGACCCAAAAGCATTTTTAAGCGATGCACTCAAAGAGGCGATGAAGAGCAGAGATAACGCCACTCGTGATGTGCTTCGGTTGTTGCAAAGCGCCATAAAACAAGTAGAAGTGGATTCTCGTAAAGAGGTCACATCAGAAGATGTCATGGATATTTTGCAAAAAGAGGCAAAAAAACGCCGTGAGAGCATTGTGGATTATGAAAAAGGCAACAGACAAGACCTTGCCGATGAAGAAAAAGCAGAACTGGTCATCATCGAGAAATTTTTGCCCAAACAACTCACCGCCGATGAATTGCGTGAAGTGGTGCGTGGTGTAATCACAGAGACAGGCGCGACCAGCGCCAAAGACCTCAATAAGGTGATGCCTGCCGTCATGGCAAAAGTCAAGGGACTGGCAGATGGTAAGCTGGTGAGCCAAATCGTTAAAGAGTTATTAGGCTAAAAAAACATCATGATAGACTTCCTCGCCAAATGGCTGGAACGACGGTTTAATATCCGCCAAGAACGCGCTCAAAATATTCTCTATCGGCTTGTGGTGGTGATGGCGGCGACCCTGTTTCTATTTATCGCTACCCTAATTGTAGCCTTTGAAAATATTTTTGTCGTACAAGGGGGTGTGGCTACCCTAGAGGTGGGTATGGTGTCGCAGACCACCATATTTTCGCCTACTACCACCTCGTATGTCAGTCAACGGCTCACCGATGAACGGCGCAGAGTTGCCAGAGATGCGGTGCGCCCTGTGTATAATTCGCCAGACCCCTCTGTGGCACGTCAACAAGCAGAATTGGCACGGCAAATTTTAGATTATATCGAAAATGTCCGCCGTGATCCGTTTAGCAGTACCGAGCAAAAAGTTGATGATATTGAATATATCACCGCGCTCGATTTGGTGGCATCTACTGTCACCCAAGTGCTTGATTTTGACGAAGATACGTGGAAAGAACTCGATGCAGAGAGCATTGCGGTGCTAGAGCGTGTCATGCGGGGCGAAATTCAATCGGGCGATTTGACACGGATTCGCGGACAATTGCCCACACAGGTCAGTGTGCGCTTTGATGAGCGCGAGACAACCGTGATTGTAGATATTATTGGCGATTTAATCCGCCCCAATGCCACCATTAATGAAGAAGCGACAACACAAGCGCGAAATTTGGCGGGCGAAGCGGTGACCGATGTCATCCGCTTTTTTGAGCGTGGGCAATTGGTCGTGTCCAATGGACAAGAAATCACCGCCAGTGATTATGAGGCACTCAATCAATTAGGATTGTTGCGCCCAGTGGACAAACGTCTACAAGAGACTGTCCGCGCTGGCTTGGGGAGCATCATCACGATGGTAATGGTCGGGTTATATCTGTCACGTTTTCGTCCGTCATTACTCTATAGTGAGCCACGCCTTTTAACCCTGTTGTCGGTGATATTTCTCATCGTACTCGGTGGGGCGAGGGTGGCATTGGGCGGGGAATTTTATATTTATCCTGCGGCGGCATTGGCACTCATCTATGTGGCGATTGCGGGGCATCAAATTGCGATTATTGGGGTGATTTCGCTCGCGTTTTTGGTGGGATTAATGACGGGTAGTGCCTTTGAAAATACGGCGCTCATCCTCATTGGTGGCATTATCGGCGCATTATCGCTACGGCGTTCAGAACGGCTCAATAGTTTCTTTTTTGCGGGGCTAATGGTCTTTTTGGGATATGTGGCGGTGGCAATTTCGTATGTTATCACCTCCACAGACCCCAACCGTGTATCCGAATTGGTGTTGCTCATTGTTTATAGCTTTATGAACGGCATTCTCACCGCCGCCGCCACCATTGCCGCTATGTATATCGTGACCTTGCTATTTAATTTGCCCACTGCACTCAAGATGATAGAACTCAGCCAACCGAATCAACCCTTGCTCCAACGCCTGCTCAGAGAAGCCCCAGGGACGTATCAACATTCGCTCCAAGTCGCCAATTTATGTGACCAAGCCGCTAATGCCATTGGCGCAGATGCCCAACTCATTCATGTGGCGGCGCTCTATCATGATATTGGCAAAATGCTCAATCCCGCGTTTTTCACTGAAAATCAGGGGGAGATGGGCAATCCACATGATGCCCTCAATGACCCCTATCGGAGCGCAGAGATTATCATCAGCCATATTACAGATGGTGATGAACTCGCCAAACAATATCGGCTACCTAGCCGTGTCCGCGATTTCATCCGTGAGCATCATGGCACACAAGAGGTATTTGTGTTTTATCAACAAGCACTTGCGCTGGCAGATGGCAATATTTCGCAGGTGGATAGCAATGATTTTCGCTATCCAGGACCAAAGCCACAAACCCGTGAGACGGCTATTATGATGTTGGCAGATGGGGCAGAGGCATCGGTGCGAGCGCGTCAGCCCAAAAATAAGGGTGAGATTGAAGAAATTGTCCGTGATGTAATAGAGGCACGGCGTAAAAGTGGGCAATTAAATGAGTCGAATCTCACACTCAATGACTTGCAACAAATCCACACCATTTTTGTCGAAATGCTCCAAGCCGTATTTCATCCACGCATTAATTATGCCGAAGCGGTGGCGCGTGTTCGCAAACCTGCATCCACACCCACACCTGCGCTAACCCCTGTTGTGGATGCGCCCACTGTGCCTGCTGTCAAAGAGACCACTAGCGACAAACGACTCACCGCAGAAACACCGCTTGTCTCGCCAAAGACGACAGGTTCAATACCAAAAGTGACCGTCCCGATTAAAGATGATGACGATAGCGATGCACCGATTTTAGAAGTGCCTCGCCTGAAAAAAACCGACGAAAATGGTAAACCATCAGAGAAAAAAGAGGAAACCCCGTCTAATGACATCCATTGACATCCAAAATGAAGCCAATTATCCCGTAGTCAATGAATCGCTCATCCGCGCCATTGCTACGGTTTTGACCGCCCACGACACAGACCCAGAGGCGGGGGTATCGGTGGTTATCACTGATGACGATGAGGTGCGTGCGCTCAATAAGCAATTTCGGGATGTGGATGCGCCCACCGACATCCTCTCTTTTCCTGCTGATGAACCCCCTATCCCCATGCCCAATGATGAACCGCCTTATTTGGGCGACCTCATCATCGCCTATCCCTATGCAAAGGCACAAGCCGAGAAGGTCGGGCAGGATATTGCCGATAATTTGTCGTTATTGGTGGTGCATGGGGCGTTGCACCTGCTGGGATATGACCACGACACACCAGAAAATAAAGCCGAAATGTGGGCAAAACAAGCCGATGCCTTGCGACTATTGGGTATTTCAGAGTCAATTGTCCCGCCATTAGAAGTAGAAGCAGAAGGGCGTGGCGATGCTTAGGCGCAAACGTGACATCATTATTGAATCGCTGACCAGCACCGCCCGCATTGACCCGGATGAATTTAGCCCCATCACCAGCACCAATCGGGTGAATAGTCTTGGCTATGCGCTGGCAGGGTGGATTTATATGCTTGTTCGCCAAAAAAATACCCGTATTCAGGCGGTGGCATCCATCGGCGTATTTGCATTTGCATTGTGGTTGGGTATAGACTCCATTAGCTGGGCGATTTTGATATTGACCATCACGATGGTATGGATGGCAGAATTTTTGAATGCGGCAGTAGAAGCGGCGATTAACCTCGCATCGGCAGAATTGCACCCAATGGCAAAAGTGGGCAAAGATGTGGCATCGGCGGCGGTGTTATTGGGCGCGGTGGCATCTATCCTCATCGGATTACTCATTTTGGGACCGCCATTGATAGCCAAATTAGGATTATAGAGGGGATTCATATATGAGCCTAGAACGTCCCCCAGAACGGGCGACACAAAGTAGCAAAGCGCGTGAACGGATTCAGAAGCGCAAACAACGCACCCAAGAAGTGGCACAGGTCGGGGTTTCTCGGCGCACCAGCAGTTCTCAGGTTGCGCCAAAAGGGGCATTACGCATCCCTGCGGTGGATATGAAATATGTGCGTCCACTTGGTTTTGTGGTGGTGGCGGTGATATTTATGGTCATCCTCATTACGGTGGTGGGGCTATTTGCAGGCGCACCCACAACCACCCCACAAAATGCGTTATGGGTGGGGTCTGATTGGACATATACCCAGCATACCGATGACGAAATTGCCACATTGGTGAACCGCCTGCGCGAGGCAAAAATCGGCACGATTTATGCCCGTGTGAGTGAACTCAATTTTGATGGCACATGGACGGGCATCCCTAGCCAGCGCAATCGGTTTGATGAAGTCGAATCGGATGTACGGGCATTTGTGGCACAATTCAAAGCCGCCTATCCCGAAGCCGATTTATATGGTGCGGTGCATTTTCGGGTGGATATTGGACCCGATGGCTATCGGCTAGATAAAGAAGCCTATCGCATCACCGTTGCCGAATTTAGCCGATTGGTCGTGCAAAATTTGGGTTTTGATGGTGTGATGTTGGTGGTAGAGCCTGTGGTGAGCAATAATAGCAATGACTTTTTAGATTTGGTGCGCCGTGTGCGGTCATCCATTGGCGAGGATGTGTTGCTGGCGGTGGCAATCCCGCCCGATTGGTCGCCAGAAGGGGTAGATATTCCTATCCCATCAGAATTGCCAGTTGGCATGGCATGGGATGAAGATTATAAAAAGCGGTTGGCACTTTTGCGACCAGACCAAATCGTCATCCAAGCCTATAACAGTTATCTAAAAACCCCACAAGAATATGAGCAATGGATGGCGTATCAGGTACAGACCTATGCTACCGTGATACGGTCACTCAACACCAATATTGACGTGTTAATTGGATTGCCTGCCTATCAGACCATTTTGCCCGCGCATGATGCACGAGTGGAAAATATCCAAACGGCTACCAATGGGGTCAAAATTGGGTTGGCACGGGCGGGAGATGCCTCTACGGTTATCACTGGGGTGGCACTATACGCCCTGTGGGATATGACTGATGTTGAATGGGAATTATTTCGGGTGCATTGGCTCACCCAATAGGAGATTTTTTTAAGATGCCCACCTATATCCGTCAGTTAACCCCAGCGGGACTTTTGCCTGTCGATTATCATGCCGATTCATTGGCAGATGCGGGTCAATATGAGCCTGTAACAGGGATTTACACCGTGACCAATACCTATTTTGTCACGCGAGTCCTCAAATTTGATGCCCACCTAGACCGCATGGAAGATTCGGCACGTTTGGCAAATATCCCCCTGCGACTCAACCATTTTCGCTTACGAAATACGCTACGGGCGATGATACTGGCTAGTGGCTTTGGCGATGTGCGTTTTCGGGTGACGGTGGGTACAGATGCGCCAGAGGTGTTTATCATCACACTAGAGCCGTTTGTGCCACCATCGGCAGATGTTATCGCGCATGGCGTGGCATGTGTCACTATCCCCAATAGCGCCCGCCAAAATCCCCTCATTAAATCTACCCAATGGATGCACGAGCGCAACACCATTAAACCTGTAGTGGCGTATGAGAGCCTTTTATTGAGTGATAGCGGGGCTATTTTAGAAGGCACAGGCAGTAATTTTTATGCCATTGATGCGGGTATTTTGCATACGGCGGGGGAGGGTGTGCTAGGTGGAATTGCCCGCATGATTGTCTTAGAGATTGCACCCGCCATATTGCCCATCAGCCTATCACCTGTCATGGTGGATGATGTAATCAGCTTGCAAGAGGCATTTATCACCAGCAGTAGCAGGGGGATTATCCCTGTGGTGAGCATTGATGCTCAACTGGTTGGTGATGGGCAGGTTGGTAAGACCACCCAACGCCTGCAAAATGCCTATGTAGGGTGGGTGGCAGACCATTTAGAGGAATTATAATATTATTTGGCAGGTATCGTTGTGGGGATGGTTTCATCCAATTTGCGGATGACCTCCATCGCTGTTTCCATATCTTTGGCGGTGCTAAATTTAGCGCGGGTCATGCGGGTAATCATCCCGTCCATCAAATTGGCGATGGCGCGTTGGGTGGTGGGCAACCCAATCGTCAAAAATCCGCCCATTTTTTCGTGGCGCAAATATTTGAGCGTACTCAATTCTTGGCTCACACTAAAGGCGATGCGTTTCATCTCGTGACAATCGAAAATGATATGCACCATTTTTGCACAAGAGGCATGCATCCACGGACCTATAACCTCTTGTTCTTTGTGTAAATCTGCTCCATCGGTAATGCCCTTAATTGTTGCCAGCACCACCTGATTCTCTATATACCACGAAAATTCAATCGCCATCTTTGTATCTCTATAAAATACAGATTGTCTACCACTTATGGAGAAATGATTTTAAATCCAAATGATTTTTCAGAAAAAGAAATATCTTTCAGGGCTTTGCCTTGTGGCTGACATACGCGCTTTGCGCTAGTCAGCCAGTACAATTATG
>DAOTUO010000136.1:0-30466 GCA_034436595.1 Anaerolineae bacterium
TTGTGGAAGCACTAACATCGTACGCAATGGTACAAATAAATGTGGCAAACAACAATACCATTGTAAAGATTGTGGTGCTTATCGCGTGCTGAAACCGCGACAAGGTTATAGCAAAGTAACCCAAGAAACGGTGCTAAAAACCTGCAAAGAACGGGTGAGTTTGCGTGGCGTTCAACGGATTTTCGGCATCAGTCGGCACAGTGTCACCCATTGGATTAAACACCATGACAGTCGCAAAAATAGCGGTATCAGAAGAAAATATCAAGAATAATCGGCATATCTTGATATTTTCTTGATGCTTACTCCATCCTTCTTTATCCCCTCTTGAGGCGATTTTCTTCATAATAGAGAGTGTAAGTTAATAGTCGCTATAGGGAGGTTTTATGACCTTAGAATTGTTCGTTGCAGGGATAGTCGCACTTTTGCTGGTGTGCTACCTTGCCTATTCGCTCATCTACCCAGAGAGGTTTTAGCCATGACTTGGCAAGATATATTACAAATTGCCCTCTATTTTGGGTTGCTTATCATCGCCACACCCCTATTGGGGGGATATATAGCGCGGTTATACACAGGTAAACCGACCTTACTATCGCCTATTTTGCGTCCCGTTGAAAATCTGATTTATCGGTTGGCAGGGATAAATCCTACCGAAGCGCAACCCTGGCGTAAATATGCACTCGCCCTGTTGATATTCAATGGCATTGGGTTTTTAGCCGTATTTTTATTGCAGATACTACAAGGCATACTGCCACTCAATCCCGCAAATTTGCCTGCCACCAGTTTGCATCTGGCTTTTAATACCGCCGTGAGCTTCACGACCAATACCAATTGGCAAGCCTATGGTGGCGAGACCACCATGAGTTACCTCACCCAAATGCTTGGTTTGGGGGTACAAAATTTTTTGAGCGCATCCACAGGCATCGCGGTCATGGTGGCGCTCACACGCGGACTGGCAAATAAATCGTCAAAATCGCTGGGCAATTTTTGGTCAGATATGGTCAAAACGGTGCTATATCTTCTTTTGCCACTCAGCATCATTATGGCAGTGGTTTTGGTCGGTGAAGGGGTTGTGCAAAATTTTAACCCGTATGTGGAAGCACAAACCCTATCTAGCGAAACGCAACTCATTCCACAAGGACCCGCCGCATCACAAATTGCTATCAAACAACTTGGTACGAATGGCGGGGGATATTTTAGCGTCAATAGCGCCCATCCCTATGAAAACCCTACCCCATTGAGCAATTTTATTCAGGTATTTGCCATTTTGCTCATACCCGCATCACTCACCTATGCCTATGGGGTGCTGGTTGGGGATAAACGACATGGCTGGACGATATTCATCGCCATGTTCATTTTACTGATAGCGGGATTGTCTATCATGCTCATCAGCGAGTATAGCACCAATCCGATTTATGGGGTCAGTGGCATCATGGAAGGCAAAGAAACGCGCTTCGGTGTGACCAACAGCGTGCTATGGGGTGTCACAACGACTGCCGCTTCTAATGGCTCGGTTAATAGTATGCACAGTAGCTTATCGCCATTGGCGGGCGGGATTACATTGTTGAATATATTGCTCGGAGAAATTATCTTCGGCGGAGTCGGCGCAGGCATGTATGGCATGTTCATTTTTATCATGCTCACGGTGTTCATCGCGGGGTTGATGGTCGGGCGAACACCTGAATATCTGGGCAAAAAAATCGAATCGCGGGAAATCAAACTGGTCACAATCGCGGTTTTATTGCCCAATGCCACCATTTTATTATTGACGGCATTGGCATTGCTCATTCCAGAGGCATTAGCCAGCCGTACCAATACGGGCGCACACGGATTATCCGAAATTCTATATGCGTTTGCATCTGGCGCGGGCAACAATGGGAGCGCCTTTGCAGGACTCAATGCCAATACGCCGTTTTATAACATCGCTATTGGGTTAGCGATGCTCATTGGGCGGTTTGGGGTGATTTTACCCGTCTTGGCAGTGGCGGGTAGCATGGCGGGTAAAAAAGTCGCCCCCCCATCACAAGGCACATTCAAAACAGACTCGCCGTTATTCGTTATTTTGCTCATTGCCGTCATCCTGATTGTAGGCGCATTGACATTTTTCCCTGTTTTATCGTTAGGTCCAATTGTGGAACACCTCTTGATGAGTGCTGGAAGGACGTTTTAAGCCATGAGTACCACTAAAAAATTAGCTCTATTTGACCGTCGAATTCTAGGGCGTGCAGTGGCGGATGCGTTTCGCAAATTGAACCCCGTCAAACAAGCCAAAAACCCTGTGATGTTTATCGTGTTGGTGGGTGCAATTTTGACCACAGGCATTTTTCTACGCGATTTACTCGCGGGGCAATCTGTAGACATGGGATTTAATCTGCAAATCGCTGTATGGCTGTGGTTTACCGTCCTTTTTGCCAATTTTGCCGAAGCCATCGCAGAAGGGCGCGGTAAAGCACAAGCCGATGCACTCCGCAAAACGCGCACCCAAATGACAGCACGCCGTTTGATTAATGGGCGTGAAGAAAGTGTCTCTGCCTCACAATTGAGCAAGGGCGATATAGTCGTGTGTGAAGTGAATGACCTCATCCCCAGCGACGGCGAAGTTATAGAAGGCATCGCCAGTGTGGATGAAAGCGCCATCACGGGCGAATCTGCTCCGGTCATCCGCGAGAGTGGTGGCGATAGAAGTGCGGTCACGGGCGGAACACGGGTTTTGAGCGATAGAATTGTCATACGTGTGACCAGTGAACAAGGCAACACTTTTATTGATAGGATGATTGCCCTTGTCGAAGGCGCACAACGCCAAAAAACACCCAATGAAATCGCATTGACCATTTTGCTATCGGGCTTGAGCATCATCTTTTTGCTGGCAGTCGTCACCTTGCGCGTATTTGCCAATTATAGCGAGGCAGAAACAGGCATTATCCAAACCACCGCAACTGTGCCTGTGTTAATTGCGTTGCTGGTATGTCTTATCCCCACCACCATTGGCGGGTTAATTAGCGCCATCGGCATTAGTGGCATGGATAGAATGATTCAGCGCAATGTGTTGGTCACAAGCGGACGTGCGGTAGAAGTAGCGGGCGATGTGGATGTGCTACTGTTGGATAAAACAGGCACAATCACACTCGGCAATCGTATGGCAACCAGTTTTATCAATGCGAATGGCGTGAATTTAGACCATCTGGCAGATTGCGCTCAATTGTCGTCTATTGCCGATGAAACACCAGAAGGACGGAGTATTGTCATTTTGGCAAAAGAAAAATTTGGTCTGCGGGGGCGTGATGTCTCGGAGATGAATTTGACCTTTGTGCCATTCACCGCCCAAACACGCATGAGTGGTGTGGATTTTCATGATGAAAACCGAAAAATTCGCAAAGGCGCATCCGATGCCATCCGCCAATATGTAGTATCGCTCGGTGGAATCTTCCCCGATGATGTCCAAAAATCGGTGGATGATGTGGCACGAAAAGGCAGTACACCATTGGTCGTATGCGAAAATGAGCATGTGTTGGGTGTGATTGAATTGAAGGATATTATCAAAGGCGGGATTCAACAACGCTTTGCCCAATTGCGCCAAATGGGAATCCGTACGGTGATGATTACGGGCGATAATGCGCTCACCGCCACATCCATCGCCGCCGAAGCGGGTGTAGATGACTTCATGGCACAAGCCACACCAGAAGATAAATTGCGCCGTATCCGCGAAGAACAGGCAAAAGGGCATTTGGTCGCCATGACAGGCGATGGCACAAATGACGCGCCTGCTCTCGCACAAGCCGATGTGGGTATGGCGATGAACACAGGCACACAATCTGCCCGTGAAGCAGGCAACATGATAGACCTCGATAGCGACCCCACCAAACTGATAGAAGTGGTGGAAATTGGTAAGCAACTGCTCATGACACGCGGCGCATTAACCACCTTTAGCATCGCCAATGATGTGGCGAAATATTTTGCCATCATCCCTGCCCTATTTGGTACGCTATATGCCACCTCATCTAGCGCGGGACCGTTGAGCGCCCTCAACATTATGGGATTATCGTCACCACAAAGCGCCATTTTGAGCGCCATTATCTTCAATGCGCTCATCATTATCGCGCTCATCCCATTGGCACTAAAAGGGATTGGCTATACCCCAATGGGAGCATCTGCCGTCCTCCGACGCAATTTACTGATTTATGGGTTGGGCGGGCTAATTGTGCCGTTCATCGGTATCAAACTCATTGACCTATTCATCACCTTTATCGGTTTAGTCTAAAGTGAGGCAAGTATGTTAAAATCAGTCATCAGCGCATTACGCTTGTTCGGTATTTTAACCATCATCACAGGCGTTATGTATCCACTGACCATCACCCTTTTGGGACAAGTATTTTCTCCCCACCAAGCCAATGGTAGCCTTATCGTGGTAGATAATCAGACTGTGGGGTCATCGCTCATCGGGCAAGCCATAGATGACCCGCGTTATTTTTCATCCCGTCCATCGGCAGTGAATTATATGCTCGGTTCATCAGCAGACAGTTTGGGGTCATCGGGTGCGACCAATCTTAGCACCACTAGCACGACCTTAGCAGATAACGCTAGTGCTTATGAAAATGCGTTTCGTGAGGCGAATGGACTATCTGAGGATGTGGTCATCCCCAATGAGATGATATTCGCCTCTGCGAGTGGATTAGACCCGCATATCAGCCCAGAATCGGCGCGGTTACAAATTGACCGTGTGGCGACTGCCCGCAACCTAGACCATCAAATCGTAGCAGATTTGGTCGAAAGTTCCATCGAAAATCCCTATTTGGGGCTATTGGGGCAAGTACGGATAAATGTTTTGTTGCTTAATCTGGCATTAGATGAATTGGAAAATGGCTAATGGATACAAATGATAACCGCCCAGACCCCGATGCGTTACTCATGGCAATTCAAAAACAAACAGCAACACAAGAACGGGGAAATCTTAAAATATTTTTGGGGATGTCGGCTGGTGTAGGCAAGACCTACACCATGCTGGGGTCTGCCCATCAATTCAAGGCAGAAGGTGGCGATGTCGTTGTGGGATATATCGAGACCCACAAACGTCCAGAGACCGATGCCTTACTGGTCGGTTTGGAAATTATCCCGCCATTACAAATTGATTATCGTGGGGCGATGCTCAGAGAAGTGGATATAGATGCCATTCTCGCCAGAAAACCACACGTTGTCCTGATAGATGAATTGGCACATACCAATGCACAAGGGAGTCGTCATACCAAGCGATACCAAGATGTGCTAGATTTAATAGAAGCAGGCGTGGATGTATGGACAACCGTCAATGTCCAGCATTTTGAAAGCCGTGCCGATGCGGTGCGCCAAATTACTGGCATCACCATCCAAGAGACCATCCCCGATTCGCTATTGGACTTTGCCAACGAAATTGAACTGATAGACCTCTCACCACAAGACCTTCGCAAGCGCCTTTCTGAGGGAAAGGTCTATACCTCAGAGCGAATTGATGCGGCGATGAACAATTTTTTTCGGGTGGGAAACCTAACAGCCTTGCGTGAAATGGCGTTGCGTCTGACCGCAGAGCATGTAGACCACAAATTGCAAGATTACATGCAAATCAAGCGAATTGCGGGTCCGTGGAAATCTGGTGAACGATTGATGGTGGCAGTGGGGTCTAGCCCATTTTCTGAGCGCCTCATCCGATGGACACGGCGTGTTGCCTATAATTTAGAGGCAGAATGGCTGGCAGTATATATCGAAACGACCAATCCACCCACGCCAGAAGACAAAAAACGCCTTGCGCGTAATATCACACTTGCCCGTAGTTTGGGTGCAGAAATTGTGATGGGCAGGGATGATAATATCCCCCAAGCCATTATCAAAATCGCCCAACAACGCAATGTCTCACAAATTGTCATCGGCAAACCACAACATACCCCGTTACAAAGCATCCTGCGCGGGGGTTCTTTGGTAGACAAAATCATCCGTATGAGTGGCGAGATAGATATTTTGGTGGTGACGGGCGATGAAGGCGCATCCGAAACGTCTCATCGCCCGATATTGCTCAATCCAGAATTTCGGTCTAAACGCCATCATTATTTATGGGCAGTTGTCGCATTTATCTTTATTATGGCGCTAGATTTTGTCATTTATAATTTGTTTCTGCTAGATTATCAGGCATTGGCGCTCATAGATTTATTCGGTGTGTTATTGGTCGCCACCTATATAGGCAGAGGTCCTGCGGTTTTAGTCGCCACATTGAGCGCCTTATGGTGGAATTTTTTCTTTACCACCCCACGCTTCACATTACAGATTGAACAAACCCAAGACCTTATTTTATTTATCCTCTATTTTGCCATCGCTATCTTCACAGGCAATCTGACCGCACGGCTTCGGCAACAAGAAAAACGCGCACAATATAATGAAGAGCGCACGAAGGCACTTTATCGGCTTGCCCATGAAACGGCAACGGCTATTGATATGAACGATGTGTTACAGACCGCCATAGACCAAATTTCGCGGGTATTTGATGCAGATATTGCTATTTTATTGACCGATGAGGATGCCTTGCGACAACCTGTGAATTTGACGAATACCATGCCTATCAGCGAAAAAGAATTTGGCGTAGCGCATTGGGTATATACCCATAAAAAGCCCGCAGGACGCTTTACAGACACATTATCTTTGGCATCTGCCCAATATATGCCCCTGCTCACCCCAACCCGTGTTGTTGGGGTGATAGGCATCCGCACGCACCGAGATGAGCGCCTATCGTTTGACCAAGAAAGCTTATTAGAGACATTCATCAGTCAAATTGCGCTGGTGATTGAGCGTGAATTGTTAGATGAATCGGCAGAGCAATCTGCCATGTTACGCGAATCGGAACGCTTATATACCACCTTGCTCAATTCCATTTCACATGAACTCCGCACACCGATTGCGACAATTAAAGGGGCATCTAGTAGCCTGCTCAATCATGCTACCAACGATAATATCCAAAACCGCACACAACTCATCCATGATATAGAAGATTCCGCAGACCGCCTCAATCGATTGGTAGAAAATTTACTCGATATGTCACGGTTAGAAAGTGGGCGATTATCACTCAAATGGGATTGGTGTGATTTAACCGATATTATCGGCGTGGCGCTCAAACAACTTAGTGAGTGCCAATCACGCGATATTCAACTAGATTTGCCCATACAGTTACCCCTTATCTATGTGGATTTCGGGTTAATGGTGCAGATTTTTGTTAATTTGTTAGATAATGCCTGTCGCTATACCCCACCAGATAAACCTATTCGCATCACAGCAAGCCAATATCAAAAACAATTGCATGTGTCTGTGATAGATAAAGGGACGGGAATCCCCCCAGAATTATTAGATCGTGTTTTCGATAAATTTTACCGCTTACCCAATACGGTTACAGGCGGCACTGGCTTGGGATTATCCATTAGTCGGGGATTGGCAGAGGCACATAAAGCCACCCTCAAAGCCGAGAATATGCCAGAAGGCGGGGCAAAATTCACCCTAATTTTATCACTCCTGCAATCTCCCCCCCCCGTACAGGAGGCAAAATATGACTAGTGGCGCACACCTATTGGTGGTAGACGATGAATTACAAATACGGCGTTTTTTGCGGATTAGCCTAGAAGCACATGGCTATCGGGTAGATGAGGTCGAAACAGGTGCGGAAGCAATTCGCAAAGTGGCACAGCTACGTCCAGATTTGGTTATCCTCGATATGGAATTGCCCGATATGGATGGGTTAACAGTGTTAAAATCGTTGCGCGAATGGACATCCACGCCTGTCATCATCCTATCTGTGCGTGATTCTGACCAAGATAAGATATTGGCATTAGACGCGGGTGCAGATGATTATGTCACCAAGCCGTTTAGTGTAGATGAACTGATGGCACGAATACGGGTGGCACAACGGCATAGTATCCCCCAAGAAACATCTCCGATTTTCACACACGGGCGCTTATCGGTGGATTTGGTGGCGCGGACGGTGAAGGTGGATGGGGAAATTATCAAACTAACCCCTACTGAATATGCTTTATTGCGTTATATGATTCAATATGCAGGTAAAGTTATTACCCATCGGCAAATTCTACGCGAGGTGTGGGGCATCGAATATATGAACGAGACGCACTATCTACGCGTTTATTTCGCCCAATTGCGCCAAAAAATCGAAGAAAATCCTGCAATGCCTCAAATTCTGCTCACCGAATCGGGTGTTGGCTATCGCTTAAGCCAAATAACTTGATTGCTAACTTGCACTTTTCAACCCACAAAAACAGTGGTCTTCCCCGCTATAATGGGGTAAGAGTTTCCCAAATAAGATAAAATAACGGACATAAAAAGGGAGGCAAAACTGAGTCACTGGAGCAAATACTAATGGAGCAACGAAAACAAATTCATACGATTATTGGCTTAAGAGAACATTTCAATTTGGGAGTATTTTTTAATAGTTTGTGGCTGACATCCGAGGCTAACGCCTTGTAGGGACGCGATTAATCACGTCCGTACAGCCAGTACATCCCTCAAAATAGGCAGAATTGTACTGGCTAACTAGCACGCAGTGCGTATGTCAGCCATAAGGCAAAGCCCTGAAAGGTATCTCTTTTTCTGAAAAATCATTTGATTTCAAAATCATTGCTCCTTAGTACCACATATAAGAACTTGCTTGACAAACCATGTAGTTGGGGCTACTATCAGAGCAATTAAGCGATTATGTGAATAAACGCATAATCCACCGTAATGATGTGTGTTGTATTGGAGAATTGAATATGGTGAACCCCGAATTTATCCTTGCCCCCTCAGAGGTAAAGGTGACTTTTGCGCTCATGCCACACGATAACGCGCTCAATAGCCTGAGTATCATGTGTCAGACAAATGAATTATCTGGATTGGGTGAATGGATTATGCAGACGTATAAATCCTTGCCCACAGAGACAATCAGCAAGCACACACTCATCTTTTATACCCTATATCCCGCACTAGAGACACCCGACTCTTTTTCTAGTTTTCCAGATTATTTAGATTTTTTGGATGCCACGCCAGCAGATGTGCTATGCCAAAAAGTAATTCATGAATTTTGCGAGAAATTAGGCGATACCCCAGAGACCCTGTTGACCGATTTGCAGGTATTTTTGCGCCGTGTCACCGCCGTGATAGGTGCAAAATATGCAGAACGTGGGTCTACACTGGATACCGAAATGTATATCAAAACATTTCACTTGTTGCATGATGCTGAAGCATTAAAAAATATGGTGGTTAATCATCTACGTGATATGTGGCAAACCTACCTGAAACCCGAATGGGAAGCCCAACTGCCTGCATTACAAGAATCGGTATCGGCGTTTTCTGCGATGGATTATCGCGGGCTCAACGGTTATGAAGCCGCCCGCACCATTACGGGGCGCGATATTCCCGAATTTTGGTCAAAGCTCAACATGGCAGAAGAAGTGATTTTTGTCCCCAGTGCCCATTTGGGACCGTATGTCTCGATGATGGTACAAAACGAGCGGGGAATTGTGTTCTTTGGGGCGCGGATTCCGCGTGGGGCAGTGGTCAAATCTTCGGCATTGGGGCGGTCTGAATTATTGGTGAGGCTCAATGCCCTCACCGATGATACCCGTCTGATGATTTTGGAATTGTTGACCATGCACGAAGAATTATGCGCCCAAGATATTATGAACATGCTCAACCTAAGCCAATCGTCTGCCTCGCGCCATCTGCGTCAACTTACCGCCACAGGCTATTTGAATGAGCGTCGCCGTGATGTGGCAAAATGCTATACCCTCAATATGGAACGGGTGGATGATACCCTAGAGGCGCTCAAATATTTTATGCGGAAACGCTAACGTCTTGTGGCTGACATACGCACTACGTGTGGTGCTGGGGCGTGTTGACATTTTGCAAAAAGTATTTTTCGGGTGATATTGGACGGCATATATGCCGTCCCTACTAATCATCGTGTTTTAGATTGTAGGGACGTGATATATCACGTCCACAACTGGATATTATCATGAATGTCAACAGAACCGAGAGGATTTATCCTCGTATATCCGCCACAGCATGTCACCTTTATCACCATTTAGCGCCTGACCACCAGTACCGAATAATAATTGACCCCACTCCCCGATGTACTCATGCCGATGCCAATGTCATTAAACGATTCATCCAAAAATAGACGGGTGAAGGTGTCATCTTCGCGCTTCCAAATATCAAAAGCCCCTTGTGCGGTCAATTGTGCGCCATACGCCGCCCAATAGTAAAAATAGTCAAAGTCATAATTCAACGATGCCATGCGGTCGGAAAATCTGCCTAAATCGTGTTCTTCTACATCATCACGCGCCGCCATCATCTGGCTATTGGATTGTGCATCGCGCAGCACAAAGTCGTTAATCAGCAGAGGGGGCAATTGATTGCTGGCACGTTCATCGTTAATCAGTTGAATGAGTTGGTTGATATTCACCTCGCGTTCTAGTTCCAATGATACGGGGTCATTGCCCTCAATTTCACCGATGGATTTAAGCCACTGGAGCCATTGCCCAACCACCCGATTGTTGAATACCTCGCCATTGCTACTATTGGTGAGGACGATAATCCCGTGTCGTTGATTGGGCAACACCTGAAAATATGACCGAAAACCAGGTGTAGACCCTGTGTGGTTGGGGATAATTTCGCCTTGCCAATTGGTCAGATAAAATCCCAAGCCATATTGCCCATCGGTGGCTTCTGCGGGAGACATCATCAAGGCGATACTCTCTGGTGAGAGGATATTAGGGACGTTGGGGTCTGCGAGGAGTGCGACTAGCCACCGCGCAAAATCTGGCACACTGGTATGCAAGCCTGCGGCGGCGAGGTCTACCATAATCTGAAAATTGGGCATGGGGTCGCCCTCTTCGTTATGCCCAACGGCATGATTGGCTTGAATATCGGGGCGCAGATAAAAATCGGTCATGGTCATGCCCAGTGGCTCAAAGATGTTGCAACGGGTGTAATCTGCAAAAGACTCACCTGTCACCGTCTCTAAAAATAATTGCAAGACGCTATAGCCACCATTGGAATACGCAAAGGTCTGACCGGGTGGGTTTATCATGGCGACTGTCACCCCTCTGCGTCCCATGCCATTGAGACTTTCGATGAGAGTGGGGGTGGGCGAAAAATTTTCTCTAAAAATAGGCGAATTGGCAGTCGGGAAGCCTGCCGTATGGCTCATGAGCCGATAGGGAGTCACTTCGTCAAGTGGATAGGTGGGGCGGGGTTGCCATGCGGTGACGACATCGAACACGGGCATATCGAGTGTGATGATGTTACGCTCTACCAATTGCATGGCGACAACACTGGCTATCGGCTTAGAAAAAGATGCCACCCCAAAAAGTATGTCGGTGGTCATGGGGGCATACGTGCGCCCATCGCTATAACCATAAGCATTGACCCATACAAATTCGCCTTCATCAATCAAGCCAATAACCGCCCCTGGCACCAGCGCATCATTGAGCCAATTGCGGATGAGCGAATCGTATAAATCGGTGAGAACACGAATCTTTGTCATCCGCTCTGGCGATTGGGCCGGGTTGAGGTCTTGACCTGTGATGGGATAGGGCGGAATTGGATTTTCACACGCGGGAGGTATGGTGGTTGGCAAAGCCGATTCACCCGGTTTTGCCAGCAATATCATCAGATAGCCATCGCCAAACCGATTTTCCACATAGGCAGTACCTAGCTCGGTATAGGTCTCTGATAGCATTTGGGAGCGATAATTATCTAGCCATAAATCTATGGCTTCTTCTGGAGTTACATTTCTATTCATCGCATACCAATAAATTTCGTGGCGATAATTTTTTAGTGCCAAAAGTTCATCCACACTATCGGTAGAAATCGCCTCATAATTATTGGCTGTGGCGACTATCTCTAGGCTGGTCTGAGCAACTTGCGAGAGTATATCGTTGGCGATAAGTATGGTCACATCCGCTTGTTCACGGACGTTATTGACCCCCATCAACAACCCCGCCCGAAAATCATCTGCTGTGCTTTGCGCGTCTGTCTGAGAAAAACCAACACATAATAATATAAAAACAACCAGTATATACGTCACTTTTTGCATAATATTCATCTCACACTCATGCTTTTGACCTGATTTGCATTGAAATGTTGCATAACATACCGCTATAATCTCTCCTATGTGCCTACTCTTGTGAGGAAAGTCACAATGGAAATTGTCATTCTTACCATTACACCATTTGTTATATCATTTCTGTTTGCACTGCCAATCACTCGAAATATCGGGAAACCCACATTGTGGGGATGGGCAACTGCAAGCATCATGGCGACACTCTTTATTATAACGCTAACTTTGCTTCCGCGTATTTTAGAAGAGGGCGCTTTCTCTACGACTATCGTATGGGTTGCCGACTTAGGGTTGCAATTCACATGGTATATAGATGGATTAACCGTGATGTTTATGCTGATAATCACGGGCATTGGCATCGCTGTCTTTTTGTATGCGGGATATTATCTCGAAGACAGAAAAGACCTTGCGCGATTCTATTCATATCTCGCGGCATTCACAGGGGCAATGCTCCTATTGGTGATGGCGGGAAATATCATCTTACTCTTTATCGCGTGGGAAGCCACCTCGATTATCTCGTTTTTTCTCATTGGGTTCAAAGGTGCAAAATACGAAGATGCCCGTGTTGGGGCGAGTCGGGCATTGGTCATCACGGGTGGCGGTGGTTTGGCGCTCCTTGTGGGGCTTTTGCTCATGGGGACGGCGGCAGGTAGCTATGAATTTGCCGATTTGCTTACCGCCGATACAGGGGTATTTTTGCGTGACCATGCGTGGTATCCCGCCTTCACATTTCTGATTATGCTAGGGTGCTTCACCAAATCGGCGCAGTTCCCGTTTCATTTTTGGCTACCGGGCGGTATGAGCGCACCATCCCCTGCGAGTGCCTATCTGCACTCTGCCACCATGGTAAAAGCGGGGGTCTACCTCCTCTTTCGCATGTATCCCACACTGGGCAACACCTCATTTTGGATGAATACCCTCTTGCTGGTGGGACTCACAACGATGACCATTGGGGCGGTTTTTGCGGTTCGCAAACGCGACCTAAAAGGGTTACTGGCATATACCACCATCAGCACATTGGGCATTTTTGTCGCCCTTATCGCTTTGCCAGATAGTGCAGGACTCAAGGCGGCGGCATTGGGGATTATTGCCCATGCCCTCTATAAAGGGACGTTCTTTATGTTGGCGGGGACAGTGGAACATGCCACTGGCACACGCAATATAGATGAACTTGGTGGATTGCGTCGTTTGTTGCCCATCCCCACCGCCATCGCCTTTGTCGTGGGGCTGTCTATGGCTGGGTATCCGCCACTGGTGGGTTTTGTCGCCAAAGAATATTTGCTCCTTGCGATGTTGCCAGAGACGGGCATTGGCATTTTGCCGATTGTGCTGGTGTTTATGAGTGCCATCCTCAACGGTGTCGCGGCATTGCTTTTTGCGTGGGATGTATTCATCAGCCGACCAGAACGCGAGTATGATCATTTTCATGCACCGCCGTTGGGGATGCACATCGGCTTGATGGGCTTGGCGGGTGCATCGTTGCTGTTTGGCTTGCTCATCGCCCCATTATTAGACCCGTTGCTAGAGGGCGTACTGGGCAAACATCCGCATTTGCACCTTATTCCCACCGAAATTAATGCCGCCGTCTTATTGAGTCTGTTGGTCTTAGTGGGGTCGCCTGCATTGTTCTTTATGCGTCCGTTGTGGATGGCAATCAGTGGGATAAAACTCCCCAGTGGGGCAGATATTTATGCGGGTGTTATGCGTGCGATTGAATGGCTGGGCGACTTGCTCCTCACCTCACAAAACGGAAAATTGCGTTATTATCTGGTGGTTATTTTAGGCTCGGTGGCAACCCTGATGTTTATCGGTGGTTATACCTCCAGTCGTGCTATCAATATCACATTTCCAGATAGTGCAATTGATTTCTTAAAATTCATGATGATTGTCATCGCACTTGGGGCAACACTTGCCTCAATCATCTTCCGCAAGCATCTCTTGGCGGTGTTGGCATTGAGTGTATCGGGATATGCCATCGGTGTGCTATTTCTATTAGAACCGGCGCCCGATGTGGCATTGGTACAAATTTTGGTCGAGACCATGGTCACGGTGCTGATAATTTTGATGATTGCCCGCATCAGTGCCACAAAACGCCAAGAAGCGATGGACGTATTGTGGAAAGGCACCAAGACATGGGGACAAGTGGGTGTTGTTCGAGATATTATCATCGCCACATCTATTGGTGTAAGTGTCGCCTTGTTTGCGATTATTGCCGTCAATGACCGTCAGGGGCGGATTGAACAAGTTGAACAGGTTGATGCGGCAGAAGCCCCTATCCCTGCCGATGATATTCTGCGTCCCATCACCATATGGCACTTGCAAAATGCCTATCCAGAAATTAGGGCTACCGATGTGGTTGGCGCAATCATCACAGACTTCCGTGGGACAGATACCATTATCGAAATTATGGTATTTAGTGTGACGGCGTTGGGTTTGCTGACCTTGCTCACCTTGCCCACTGGTCGTGAAGTGCTATTTGGGGATGATTTGGACGATGTGATGAAAGAAATTAATGAAGAACGCTTTTTAGACCAAGATGAACAACAGGTGATGAAAAAGACAGACGCGACTTCAACCGGTGAATATTATCGCATTATGACATCGCGCTATCAGTTTGAGAGTTTTTCAACCCCGCTCACGCGCTCGGTGGTGCAAGTATTCTTTCCGTTTGCCTTATTGCTCTCACTTTCGCAAGTGTTTTATGGCGGAAGTGCTCCTGGCGATGGCTTCACAGCGGGGATTGTGAGTGGCTTGGCGGTGGCATCGTGGTATGTCGTCTTTGGTTATTTTGAGGCGCGGTCACGCCTAAAATGGTTGCACCCTGGTCGCCTAATTGTTCTTGGCTTGATGCTTGCCTTTATCAATGCCAGCTTAGGCTTGGTGACAGGTGGTGAATTCTTTGGGAATATTGCCTTTGATGGGGGATCTTCCTTTGCGAACTTGCATATTACCACCAGCACCGTGTTTGAATTTGCCATTTATTTGGTTATATTCGGCGGGGTCATTAGCATTATGAACGCCATTTCACACCCACGTAATTTACCAGAATGGGGCTTAGATTAACGATGAATATCCTATTTGCAATTGCCACAGGGGTCATGTTTGGACTTGGGGTGTTTCAGTTATTGCGCCGTGACTTAATCAAAATGGCGATGGGTTTTTATATCCTGTTTACCGCCGTCAACTTTTTCTTTTTGGCGGTGGGCGTGTTCGATGGCAATGTCCCCGCCTATGTAGCCCCAAAGGACGATGGCGTTGCCCCCCTCTATTTAGAGAATGGGGTAGTGGTAGCACGCGAAATTGGCACAGCAGAAAATCCACAAACTGCTCGCCCCAGTGACCCGCTGGTACAAGCCTTGTTGCTCACGGCTATTGTCATCAGCTTTGGGTCTTTTGCCCTGCTATTGGGACTCATTAATGTGGCATCGGTGCGGTTCAATACACTCGATTCTGACCATCTAAATAATCTAAAAGCCTAGTAAGGATAGTGTATGCCTAACAATCCAATCGTTTTAGGACCAGTCTTTATTCCCTTGTTTTTTGCGGTTATCACGTTGGGTATATCGCGGTTTAGCACCCATAATAACCAGTTACAACGCTATGTTGCTTTGATTGGCTCAAGTATTGGGTCATTTTTTGCGATTGTCATCTTGCTACAAAATTGGGAAATTGCCCGTGCCAACGATGGGGGTGTCGCCGTACAGATTTATCGGATGGGTGGATGGCAACCTCCCTATGGCATTGTCCTAACCGCCGATTTGCTCAGTAGCATTTTTGCCGCTATGTCATCACTAGTGGTGACGGCGGGCATCTTATATGCACTAAAATGCAAAGATAAATGTGTTACTTATCCCGTCTTTATGCCACTGTTTTTGTGTATGGGCGGATCGCTCATTGGGTGTTTTTATACAGGCGATATTTTTACCCTGTTTGTCTTTTTGGAACTGATGGTGCTGTCATCGGTGGTGTTGGTCGCCATCTCAGATAATAAACTGGGCTTAGAAGCCGCCATCAAATACCTGATGATTAGCGCCACTGGCACGTTATTTTTGCTCATTGGCATTGCCGCCATTTATGCGACCTTTAGCACCCTCAATTTTGCCGATATAGCCCGCTTATTACAAACAGGCGAGCGCCCCATTTTGGCACAAGCCGCGGCGGTCATGTTTGTGGCGGTATTTTTGGTGAAAAGTGCCGTGTTTCCATTTCACTTTTGGCAACCCGATTTTCATACCACTGCGCCCACACCTGTTCACTCGGTGCTATCGTCTGTGGTGGTTAAGGTTGGTGTGTATGGCTTATTACGGGTAGTCACATTACTCTTTACAGAAGAGGCGGTGCTTATCAATCAAATCTTGATGCTGTTGGGCATCATTGGTATTTTCTTTGGCAGTTTGGGCGCACTACGCACATATGATGCCAAGCGGATGCTGGCATATTCGACCTTTGGGCAAATTGGGTTTATCTTGGTGGGAATTGGTTGGGGCAATCCATTGGCACTCATCGGTGCAATTGTGTATTCGGTCAATCATGCCTTTATCAAATCGGCATTGCTGATGTTGGTGGGCGTGGTATCGAGCCGAAATGTGATGAAAACAGCTAAAATGAAATATATCGCAGGGGTGGGCAAACCATTTGCATTGGTGGGCATCCTCTACTTTATAGGAGGGATGGCGTTGGCTGGTGTGCCACCGTTGAATGGCTTTATTAGCAAATTGGCGCTTATTCGGGGCGGAATTTTTGCCCAGAGCTGGCTGACATTGGGTTTGGCGGTGGCAGCGGGCATGATTACGCTGTTATACATGACGCGCACCTATGTCTTGATGTTTCAGCAAGCGCCCACTGTCGAAAGCGCCGAACTAAAAGAAAAAGGTAAGGGCGATAGCGTCCTTGCGCCTTTTTTGCTCATTAGCATTTGCGTCTTGTTGGGTATCTTTGCTACCCCATTGGTCGAACTGGTGGGATTAGCTGTCGCCCAGATGAGCGACCCGTTCATTTATATCACAGCCGTTTTGGGAGCATGATATGAACAAAATACTGACCTATCTCTTATTGGCATTACCGATGGGGCTGGTGTGGATGGTCTTGACCAACATCATTAGCCTAGAGAGTTATTTGTTGGGATATTTTATTGGGGTGTTGGTGTTGGTGTTGGCAATCCGTGATGAACTTCTCACTTTTAATGTGACCAAATTTCCGCAACGATTGATCGTATTTATGATTTATTCCATCTTTATGGTGTGGCAAATTATCGTGGCTGGCTGGGATGTCACCTTGCGAATTTTTGGCATACGCCCCATTCGTGCCGGTATCATCGCGGTTAATATTCAAGATGTTCAGGGGTCTGAATTTATCTCTGGTGCCAGCGCCCATAGCATCACCATCACCCCTGGCGAGATGGTGGTAGAATACGATAAAGACCGCAACGTGATGTATGTGCATTGCATTGATATTGAAGAATCGCAAAAAACACTCGATTCTGACCAATCTAGCCGTCTGCAATCGCTCAAGAGGATTATTGGCTCATGACCCCGTTTGTATTATCTTTTCTGAGCATTACACTCGTCTTTCTCACAGTATTGCTCATCCCATGTGCATGGCGTGTGATTGTGGGACCCTCTACCGCAGACCGCCTACAAGCGATAGATACCCTCACCAATATCATTATAGGCAGTGTGGTTGTGGTCGCGCTTTTGCGAGATAGCCCCATGCTATTTTCGGTGGCGATTGCGTTGGCGGCGTTTAGTTTTGTCGGCACCATTGCCCTTGCGCGGTATATTGGTTCCGGGCAGATGTTTTAGGGGGATATATGACCATGACGATTTTAGAGATTATCGGTTTAGTGACCATTACCATCGGGTGCTTTTTCTATTTTGTGGGTGTACTTGGACTCATTAAAATGCCCGATGTCTATTTACGCATTCAAGCCGCGGGCAAAACATCTACATTGGGCATTGCGGGTTTGTTGATTGGGGCAGCTGTTTTATCGCCAGAGAGTTTGTTGCAAGTCATCGCTCTTGGTATATTTATGGTGATGTCTGGTCCTGTCATTGCCCATGCCATTGCATCGGCGGCATATCATAGCCGAGTCCAGATGGCAAAGCCCTATCGTAACGATATTGGCGATATTGCCTCCGAAGAATTATCGGAACTAGATTAGGGCGCGTCACATTTCTGGATGGCATGTATGCCGTCCCTACATACCGATAATCGTGTTTGTGGTCGTAGGGACGTGATATATTGCTATTAGTGACTTGTCATTTCAATAAATGTCAACACTATTGGGGCATCATAACCACCGACAATTCACCCTAATAGCAAGAGATGAGTGGCAGTAGAGAAGATATTTTCAACATCCCCTCATATTTGGGGGGATGTTTTGTTTTCTGCCCCATTAAGATGGCATAATAACCATCACTTGGTTTCATAAAAAGGACAAATCGCCTATGACCACAACAAGTAATACCGACCCCGTTCCCTTACCAATAATAGAGTGGCATACACTCGATATTCCAGCACTCAAACAACAACTGAATGTCTCTGTTGAACAAGGCTTATCCGATTCAGAAGTCACAACACGACTTGCCACACATGGCAAAAATGAATTGGTCGAAAAAGGCACCGCTACTCCACTTGAATTATTATTGCAACAACTGACCGACCCACTTGTGCTGATTCTCATTGGGGCAGCGGTTATATCGGGCTTTTTGGGTGAGTGGAAAAGTGTTTTTGCCATTAGCGCCATCGTCATAGTCAATGCGATTTTGGGGGTCTCCCAAGAATATCGTGCCGAAAAAGCGATGGCGGCGCTCAAAAAAATGTCTGCGCCATCGGTGCGTGTTCGACGTGATGGCACGCCATCGGATGTAGACCCAGTTAATCTTGTCCCTGGTGATGTGGTCTTGCTTGAAGCAGGTAGTATCATCCCCGCTGATGCCCGCTTAATAGAAGCCAATAGCCTCTTAGTGCAAGAATCGTCACTCACGGGCGAATCTCATGCTGTCGAAAAAAATATCAAGCCCCTCAAAGGCGAAAATATCGGCATTGGCGATAGATATAACATGGTGTTTATGGGGACATCTGTCACCAATGGGCGTGCAGAGGCAATCGTCACCGATACCGGCATGAAAACCCAATTGGGGCGTATCGCAGAACTCATTCAAGGGGTAGATAACGATAAAACCCCGCTACAACGGCGCATGGCACAATTGGGACGCACGTTATTCTTTTTGGCGATTGGCATTGTGCTGGTTGGGCTGATATTGGGCTTGTTGCGAAATATCCCGCTTGACCAAGCCTTTCTTTCGGCGGTGGCGATCGCTGTGGCAGTTGTGCCAGAGGGATTGCCCGCGGTTGTGACCGTGTGTTTGGCACTCGGTGCAAAACGCATGTTGGCACGGCGGGCGCTCATCCGCAAATTGCCTGCGGTAGAAACGCTCGGCTCAGTGACGGTGATTTGTTCCGATAAAACAGGCACACTCACCGAAAATAAGATGACTGTTAAAGTGATTGATGTTGCGGGTTCTACCCATGATGTGACCGAAATTACCCAAAAGAGCAAAGGCTTGCTGGCGCTCGAAAATAATGTTTTTGAGACTCCATCTCAGTCCGAAGCATTGTTGTTGGCGGGTGCAGATTTGTGCAATGACGCGATGTTGCAACGGGTGAATGTCCCCAAAGCAGAATTGCGGGCGATGGGCGACCCGACTGAATCGGCATTGGTGGTGGTGGCGGCACATTTTGCGCTATGGAAAGATGATTTAGAGGATATGCTCCCGCGTGTTGGTGAAGTCCCATTTTCATCGGAACGCAAACGCATGGCAACGGTGCATCAACTCAATAGCACCTATACCCCCGATGGGGTGGGGACAACCTATGTCCAAAAAACCCTCACCGAACTTAATACACCCTATATCGCTTTTGTGAAGGGTGGGGTTGACGGCATGATTGATGTGTGTGACCGTGTGTGGGAAAATGGTGAGGTCAAACCACTCACACCAGAGTATTATACCCGTATTAATGCCAAAAATGATGAACTTGCCAGCCATGGCTTGCGTGTATTGGGTGTGGCACTCCGACCTATGACCACACTTCCTGCCGAATATACCCCAGAAACAATCGAAACAGGGCTTATTTTTGCGGGTATGATTGGCATGATAGACCCGCCCCGTATGGAAGTGAAACAGGCGGTGGCAGAATGTTATGAGGCGGGGATTCGTGTGGTGATGATTACTGGCGACCATCCGCTCACAGCACTGACCATCGCCAAAGAATTGGGTATCACCAAAGAGGATAAAATCCTGACGGGTGGCGAATTGAGCAAAATGTCGCAAGCCGATTTAGAAAAAGCCGTGCGCGAGGTGTCGGTATATGCGCGTGTATCGCCAGAACATAAATTAAAAATTGTGCAGGCGTTGCAAAAGAATGGTGAAATCGTCTCTATGACGGGTGATGGTGTAAATGATGCGCCTGCGCTCAAGCGTGCCGATATTGGCGTGGCGATGGGCATCACTGGCACACCTGTGACCAAAGAAGCCTCTGATATGGTCATTTTGGATGATAACTTTGCCACTATCGTTCATGCCGCCCAAGAAGGACGCACGATTTATGACAATGTCCGCAAATTTATCAAGTATATTCTTGCCAGCAATATCGGTGAAGTGATTGCCTTGTTTGTCGCTCAATTGGCAGGTAAACCATTGCCACTCAATACTATTCAAATCTTGTGGATGAATTTGGTCACAGATGGTTTGCCCGCATTGGCATTGGGTGTCGAAAAAGGTGAGCCAAATAATATGAAGCGCCCGCCTTATAACCCCAAAGAGGGTATTTTTGCACGCGGATTGGGTGGCTATTTGTTGCGTGTGGGTCTGATTGTGGCGTTTGTATCGCTGATATTGGTGTTCCTCATCCCATCACCAGAAGGTGATGATGCCCGTAATACCGTGTGGAGTACGATGATTTTTACCACACTCACTCTGTCACAAATGGGTCATGCGATGGCGATTCGCTCTGAACGCGAATCTATTTTCAAAATTGGATTTTTTGGGAATAAGTTTATGCTCATGTCTATCGGCGGAACAGTCTTTTTGCAATTGGTACTCATTTATGCGCCGTTTGCCAATGACTTTTTCTATACCGTGCCATTATCTGCAACCGAATTAGCCATTTGTTTTGGATTGGCAATTTTGACCTTTATCGGGGTTGAACTGGATAAATGGTGGTTTGTGCGCCGTAAATCGTCAAAAACTATGTAATAATCCATAATCTGAAATTTGGATTGGGCTTATAAATGGGTTAAACTGTGTGATAGGCTGTGATACATAACGCTATCACACAGTTTTTTATTGATATTGACTATTGAGGTGTGGCAGATGACTATTTTTTCGTGGCTTTTGTGGACAGGTATATTTCTTGCTGTTGTGCTATTAATCAGATTCTTGTGGGATAAAGTGCGCCCACCCAAAGGGATTAGCAATTTTAGTGGCAAGGTCATCCTCATTACAGGTGCTTCGTCGGGTATCGGCGTGGCACTCGCTCGCAAATTTGCGAGGATGGGTGCAAAATTGGTCTTAGTGGCACGGCGCGGGGAGATTTTAGAATCGCTCAAATCTGAACTTTCTCGCCCAGAGGGTGATATTCTCACCATCACCGCCGATGTGGGCAAAATTGCCGACCTCGAAACGGTGATAAAGCAGGTAGAGGCACACTATGGACATTTGGATGTCCTCATCAATAACGCGGGCATTTTAGATACGCGCCCACTTGAAGAACTCGATGCCGAGCGTGTGCAGGCAATTATCACCACCAACCTCATTGCTCCCATTAACCTCATTCGCTTGGCATTGCCACTGCTCCGCAAACAGACACCCGCCGCCATTGTCAATGTGAGTAGTACGGTTGGGGTGACACTCGTCCCACGACAATCCACCTATGGCGCATCGAAATCAGGCTTAAATGGGTTTACAGATGCCATGCGCCGTGAATTACATGGGACGGGGATTTCTGTCTCGATGGTCATGCCCGGTTTGGTCAATACACCGATGTTACGCGGGGAGAAAAATCGGGATGAGACGCTACAAATGCTCAAAGAAACGGGCATGGCGATTCCGGGTGTCTCTCTCGATGAAGCCGATGATGTGGCAGATAAAGTGATTCATGCCATCCACCATCAGAAGCGTGACATCATCATGGGTGGGTGGTTATTTGGCTTTTTATCGCAGATGGGACAGCACACCCCCAATTGGTTAGATGGGATATATGTGCAGATGTTCAAATCTGAAGATTTACAAAAAAACGTCACTGGGAAGGAATAGTGAGGTATTATGCCATGAATATCGTAGCGGGGAGAGTATTTTGATAAAATTAGTAAATTTTTCGGATTCCTTATTCGCTACAGAATCAAATTCGTGGTAACATTTAATTCATAACTGTTAACCATTTGTCAAAATAGGTCTGGGCGTTTATGCGGATTCTGATAATTTCTGATATTCATGCCAATTATGTGGCATTTGATACTGTCCTCGAACATGCCAAAGGGCAGTGGGATTATGTATGGTGTTTGGGTGATGTGGTTGGGTATGGACCCTCTCCTAATGAGTGTGCGGAACGCTTGCAAGCGCTTCCGCATTTATGCTTGGCGGGCAATCATGACTGGGCGGCATTAGACCGCTTAGACATCCGCACCTTTAACCCCGATGCACGTCGGGCGGTGGAATGGACACGGGAAACCCTCACCGAAGCCAATACCCGTTGGCTAGAGGCGCTCCCCACCACCTTTGTTGTGGGGCAATATACCCTCGTTCATGCCAGCCCACGCGAGCCAATTTGGGAATATATCCTAGAACCCCTCGTGGCGGCACTCAATTTTCCTCATTTCGAGACACCGTATTGCTTTGTGGGGCATACCCATCAACCTGTGATTTATCAGATGATGAGCGAAACAGGTGAGACCGAATCGCACCGCCCAGTATATGATGAACCGGTGTTGCTCAATGGGCATCGTCTGATTGTGAATCCGGGCAGTGTGGGGCAACCCCGCGACACTGACCCGCGTGCGGCGTATGCTATTTTGGATTTTGAAAAAGGCATCTTTGAGCATCGGCGTGTGGAATATAATATCGCAGAGACACAACGTAAAATGCGGGCGGCAGGTTTGCCAGAACGCCTCATCGCCCGCTTGGAACACGGCTGGTAAAAAATTAGTTCAATAAAAAATACCCCGCTAATGATAGACGGGGCATTTTGTTTTATTCTTCGGTGGTGATAGGGTGTTTCTTTTGCATGAGGGTTGCTATAAACTCTGCTGATGGTGTTGCATCTCTATGGACTAAATCCCATTTGTGCTTATGTTCCGCATCGAGATAATCCTGATTTTCGTAGTAGAACGCGATGATAGAATACATCTGTGCGCGGGATAAATTATAATGCTCCATCGCTTGTTCAATGGTATAGCCATCGTCTACAACCATCCGAGCGACCAATTCCGCTTTGAGGTGTCCTCGGTCTAATACGGTTGGGATACCATTGGTTATAACAACGTGATTTGTGGTTTTATATACCATGATGTTGCTCCTAAAACTCAATCAACTTATTGATAATCTCTGTATTTGTCTCAACTAGTTGAAAATATATTGTACACTCTTTGACAATTTTACCAACAGCGTCTATCTGGCAGTTGGAACAGAGAAAAATTCCGAAATGTGTTCTCTCCTCGTAAAGCTATTGAAAATGTAATACCCGAAAATCGGCATCTCTGCTAATGATGGATAAATTATGCTCGCTGGCATAAATGAGATGCTCGTTGTCAGAGACATCATCCATCCCGACATCTTGGCAACGGGTAACTTCTATGCCCCGTTGTCTGAGTTGTATGGCGACTTGCTTATCAATATTGGCATCGGTGTAAAATCTTAATAGTCCCATTATCATGCCTATGTGCGCCGATTTTTCTGAATTATACTATGAATCATATCGCCACCGATTGCCCTATTGATAAAACTATCCGTTGAATGGTCTTTCTGTTATGCCTTATAATCATCCTAGAACTTTGATTATTTTGGATAGAGAGACACCGCATGACACAACAATCACAAAATCCCGCGCCTGTAGACCCCAATCTGTATACAGAGGATTATTTTCTCCATGCCTGCGAGGGCTATGATGAATTTGTCCAGACAGAAGGCGAACATCTTTCACGGCGATTGTCTGCCGCTTTTGCATTGGCAGAAGTGCGGGCGGGTATGACCATTTTGGATGTCGGCTGTGGACGGGGTGAAATCCTCAAGCATTGTGCCAAACTCGGTGCCGATGCCTATGGCGTAGATTATGCCCCCATCGCCATTCGCATGTCGCAACAAGTCCTCGGTAGCCTGTCACATGCCGATGGCAAAACGGGCATTGGGCTGGCAGATGCCAAAAAACTCCCTTTTCCAGATAAATCTTTCGACCGTGTGTTGATGTTTGATGTGGTCGAACACCTGCACCCATGGGAATTACACGAGGCACTCTTAGAAGTGCGCCGTGTATTAAAGGACAACGGCAGTTTTATCGTCCATACCGCCCCCAATGTGTGGTACGACAAATATGCCTATCCGGTTGTGCGCCGTGTGCGTCAATTGATGGGGAAGGGTGCGAATTATCCCAAAGACCCACGCCAATTTTTGGTGGAACACAATGAGCATGTTCATGTGAATGAACAATCGCTGTGGAGCATGGGGCGCACCCTCAAAGAAGCGGGTTTTAAGGGCAAGGTGTGGCTGGATAGTCCGCCACAAAATCGCTCAGAAAATGCCGTACTCGCTTTGTTACGCAAAATTCTCTTTGATGTCGCCCCATTACGCTGGTTTTTTGAGCGTGAAGTATTTGCTGTGGCGAATAAGATTCCGTTAGTTGAGTGAGGTTTTACCCAAAGTATGACTTATCGTGATAAACGTCCTGTAGAAGATTTAACGGTAGAAGAATTAGAACGCATCCTCATCATTCGCAAGCGCGAAGCCCGCGAAAAGCAATTGCGGCGGATGCAGAAAAATGGTCGGGTATTGCCAGACAATGCGCCAAAAGTTGCTATCACCGAAGAAAAGCCCATCTCTGAGCTGATTAATCAGCAACTCGAAGCCCTTGCCAGTGGCAATAGCACCCCACCGCCACCCGTGCCTGCGCCGATGTCATCGCCATTTGTCAAGACGACCACCCCACGTTTTGATGAGGACGAAAAAGCCCTGCATGAGGATATTGCCCATTTGCGCCAACGTCAACAAGATGGGCGTGACCGCATCTGGCGACGTTTTGTGAATATGTCGCTATTGCTGGTGGAAATTGCCGCCGTCTTTGGCTTGGTATTTATGGGATTGGCGTTGTTTCAGTCTATCCAAAAATTAGAGACCGAAACTGCCGCCGTTCAAGTAGAGGCAAATTCCACCCGTTCTGCCATGATACCCACCCTAGAACCGACTCCTGTCTTACGTCTTTCTTTGAATGATGTGGTGTTACCCGGTGGTCATATCATCACCGAATCGGGTACTGTCCGATTTAATCGAGATGAAATCCCTAGCCACTTGTTGCCGTTGGTCAAAGATGAACTCGAAACACCTGTCATTGTTCGTCCACCAAAAACACCAGAGACTGCCTTACGTGTGAGCATTCCCCGTCTGAATTTGGATGAGAGCATTGTTCAGGGAGCGGATGATGAAGCACTCAAGCAAGGGGTGGGGCAGGTTATCAACGGGGCGCGTCCGGGTGATGATACGGGCAATGTGACACTATCGGCTCACAACGATGTGTATGGCGAATTATTTAAGAACCTAGACCAATTGCAAGTGGGCGACCAATTTACCGTCCAAACCGAGCGCAGTATTTATGTTTATGAAGTGCGCGAAATTCGACAAGTTGAGCCGACAGAAGTTTGGGTGATGCAAAATACAGGTCTCCCTACCGCCACGCTCATTTCGTGCTATCCTTACCGCGTGAATACGCATCGTCTTGTGGTCTTTGCAGACCGTATCGGCTAATTTAAGAGAGTATAACCATTATGGCAAAAAGAGAAAAAAGATCCGTTGGCTCAACACCAACCACCCCCAGCGAAGAAGCCGCCGCCAAACGTGCCGCTCGCCGTGAAAATCGCCCAACGACAGGTGTTCCCAGCACCCGCGCCTCTGAACCACCACGCCAAACGGTGGCACAGGCAAACCGCAAAAAGCGCGAAATTCTCAGCCAAGAGCAGATTGCCTATCAATTGGCACATCCCACCAAAACAGTGAGCTATGAGGAACTGCAACGCGATTATAACCATGTCGTGCGCGATATTCGCAATATGTTCATCCTCGCGGCAATACTGATGGTCTCTATGGTTATTTTGGCGCAGGTGCTGTGAGGGGATGATGACCGATTGGCATAACATCCCGTATTTTGCCAATATTAGCCCTAGCGCCTTGTCGCAATTACAAACCTATGCCCATTGCCGTCAATTTCAGGCAGGCGCGACCATTTTTGCAGAAGGCGATGCCTGTGGGGGATTTTTTATCATCGTAGACGGACTTGTCCGTATTTTTCGGATGAATGGCGAAGGGCGCTTGCATACCCTCAGTTTGTTGCGCCCACTCGCCAGTTTTAACGAGGTGGCGGCGGTGGATGGGCATTGTAATCCGTTTAATGCAGTCGCAGTCACCCAGACCACCGTGTGGGTAATTAGCCACGCGCATCTGATTAGTCTGCTGGCGAGTGACCGCCTGCTGTTGCAAAATTATGTCCAACAATTGGCGCATCAGAACCGCGATTATCTGGAACGGCTAGAGGATATGACCTTTCGGTCTATCCCCGCACGCCTCGCCAAGCTGTTTTTGCACGAGACAACCTATGCCGAACATATCACCGAGCCACCCACCAAACTCACCCAAGAAGAAATTGCCGCCATTTTGGGGACAACCCGTGAGGTGGTGGGGCGGGCATTGCGTGGCTTGCTCAATGCGGGCTTGCTCCGCAAAAAAGGGCGCGAAATTGTCATTGCTGACAGAGACGGGTTGCAACGGCTCGCAGAAACCCATCCCACCGCCGAAATTTAACCTCAGTAAACATTTTTATCTGTAACAAAAATTGATTCTTCAAATCCAACAAAAGTCACAGTAACCCTGCTCAATCGCTGGTATGATAGTGGGTATATAATCAAAATAACCCCTGTTATAGAGATTGTGATTCATTCGTTAAGAAGATTTGAGGAGAAAAATCGCCATGACCTATATCATCACCAGCCTATGTTTGCGCGATGGCGCATGTGTCGAAGTTTGCCCGGTGGAGTGTATTGTTCCCGGTCAACCCGAAGCCGAATGGCCCTGGTATTTTATTGACCCCGATACCTGCATAGATTGTGGCGCATGTGTGCCAGAATGCCCATTTGAGGCGATTTTTATCGAAGAAGAAGTGCCAAGCGCCTATAAAATGGCAGACAAGCAAGAACGCCTCGATTTTGCCACCAAGCAATTAGTTGCCCACAAAGCGGGTGATGTGGTAGACCTCACTGTGGATATTCAACCCAATTACGATTTCTTCTCCACAGGTCCCGGATACGATGCGTTGGGCTAACTAGCCCTTTTGGACATATCAATTAAAAACGCGGGTGATAATAATGTCACCCGCGTTTTGTTTTATCGCCTAAAATTGTTTATGGCTATTTTGTAGATGCACCAGAACCCCGATATTCCCCAGAACTATGCACATAGACAAAATTCAGTGGGTTATTGTCTTCATCGCGGACGGTGGTCTCACTCATCCAGCCAAAGACATAACTAGCATCGCTAATAGTCAGATTGACACAGCCCTTGCTTTGCCGATAGCCAAAATTATCGTGCCAATATGTCCCGTGTAGGCTACGCCCTTCATCAAAATACATCACATAAGGGACACTTTGCAAATCCCACGCATTGGGCGCACCCGTCAAACCAGACATGCGGTCACGGTCCAAACGCGCCCACACAGGATACACACCCTCGCGGGTATCAAATCCTGGGATACCTGTGGCGATGAGTGTCGCAAAAACAGGGATATCGTTCTCATAGGCGACAAGGGTCTGCTCATATAAATCCACCGCCACCCACCGACCTTCTACACCCTCTGGACGGTCAATCTTAAACACTTTGGCGACCATGCGTTGTTCTACCCATTCATTTGGTCCGACCATATACCAGCGCCAGCCATCTTCATCTTCTGCCTCTGCAAAAATATTCACCAAGTCATAGCGCTGTAACAATCGCCCTGTATCTGCCGATTGGCGACCTTTTGGCTCTGGCACGGTGTACATCGTCCCCAAAATCCACGCGAAACGATTTTCGAGTCCGTCTAAAACGCGAACCCCACTCATATAGGAGAGTTTGTCATTTTCTAAAACATCCTCTGCCCGAAACCATTCGCCATTTTCTGCTTGCACCCAACCATCCGCTTGGTTGACCACATTGATAAAATTAAATCCCACAGCCATATTGCGGGTGACGTTGCCACCAGGGGCATCAAATACAGGTGGCTGGGTGTTATTCACGCGCCAAAAATCATAATAATCGAGTGTGAAGCGGTCTTGCGGAATCGGCAACACCGTTGGCGCAGGAAAAGATTGCATGAGGCGCATACACGCAGTAGGAATTTCGCCATTTGGCACAACTTCGGCACAAGTGGCGGTATTCATCTGGGCGTGGGTGGGCGCAACCATCATCACCATCAGCGCCAAAAGGGGGAATATCATACGAATTTGTTTCATCATCTGATTACTATCTCCATCTACCTAAAACATCCTTTTGCACAAATAATAGCATAGTTCATTTTGATGATGAATAGCTCAACCTGACGATTACCCCACAGGAGACCACTTTTGGGAATTTTATACCTTGTACCCACCCCAATTGGCAATTTAGAAGACATCACCCTACGCGCTTTGCGTATCCTCAAGTCGGTGGCGCTCATCGGCGCAGAAGATACGCGCACCAGTCATATTTTGCTTCAGCATTATGACATCACCACCCCGCTCACCAGTTATCATGAGCATAATAAGGTCACAAAACTAGATACGATACTCGGCACATTGGCAAATGGCGATGTGGCACTCATATCTGATGCAGGCACACCTGCGATTAGCGACCCTGGTTATGAATTGGTGAAGGCGGTGATAGATGCGGGCTATCGGGTAGAGGCGCTACCGGGTGCCAATGCCGTTTTGCCCGCCCTAATTGCTTCTGGATTGCCCACGGACACCTTTTTATTTCTGGGATTTTTTCCCCGCAAGCAGAGCGCCCAAATTGCGTTATTGGCAGAAATTGCCCACCTGCGTCACACACTCATTTTTTATGAAAGTCCGAATCGGTTGGTAGATACGCTGGCGATGATACACACGCAATGGGGCGCACGTCCGCTATGCGTGGCGCGGGAGATTAGCAAAAAATTTGAGGAATTTGTGCGCGGGGATGCACAGACGGTCATCACCCATTTTGAAAAAAATCCCCCGCGTGGCGAAATCGTGCTAGTTATTGGTGGGGCAGGTGAGCAAGTTGTTGAAAAATGGACAGAGGCACAATTGCGCGATGAAATTATAAGACGGCGGGCGGATGGGGTATCGTTAAAAGAAATATCGCGGGAACTGGCAGAGATAAGCGGATGGAACAAGCGCGATATTTATGCGCTAGGCTTCGGTTGATGTGGGGAAAATATCGCGCACAGGCAGTTTGAATTCTGGCAATAGGGCGGGAATTTCGAGCGTATCGTTGAGTCCCAAAACAGCCACATCTTGCCCAATTTGGTGAACTTCTACCGTTTCCTTGTCGCAATCTACCACCCAGACGATTGCCCCTGCATTGATATAACCTGTGAGTTTGAGCCGTAATGCGCGGAGTTCTTCCCGATTTTCCTCATCGCTAATCACCTCTACGGCTAAATCTGGCACAACGGGGTTATAACCGCGCTTATGGGCGTTTCTTTGTTTGGTATAGCTCACATACGCGACATCGGGTGCATAACGGTTATCCCCAACTTTATACCCGCCTTGCTCACCCGATACATAACCAATGTCATTCTTGAAAAGATACATCATCAAAAACGAGGCAATACGAATAGCAATAATGGATGAATATACATTGGATGGCATTTTTTCGATAATCTCCCCGCTAATGAATTCAAATAACCGCTCACTATTTTCTGGCAATTCTGTCCACGCATCAAATGCCTGTGCGGTGATATGATATTTTTGCGCTTCTAAGACCATGATTAGACTCCTTATTATTGATGCTATTGATTATAACCGATTTTAGGGGTGATATAGATGATATAATGGATAATAAACTATCTAATGGAGAACCGAAAACAAATTCATAGGATTAT
>DAOTUO010000137.1:0-11115 GCA_034436595.1 Anaerolineae bacterium
CGTGAATGGGGTTGTTTTGCCTATTTTCATCACAAAAATGGGTATGGCGTAGGGGCTTGCCATGGCAAGCCCGATTTTTACGGTTGGTTGCGGGGGGTTTGCCATGGCAAACCCCTACATCATACCTATCTGACCCTAAAAATCGGCAGACCAACCCCATTTATGGGGTTTTGGTCATATACGCAGGTGGTTCACCGCCTACCCTATCTACGCAAAATCATCAAAACAACTAATGGGCAAGCCTTGTATGCCGTCCAAAATGAATAAATAATCATATGAACTTGTTTTCGGTTTTCCATAAGCATCACCCCACCACAATTAAGGCGCTGGGGTTATTTCTGGCGTGGTCTCTGGGGCAATAGTTGGCTCACTATCGGGTGTGACCTCTATTATAGGCGGTGCGGTTACCTCTGCTGATGGAGCAGGGGTAGTCTCGGCATCAGAGGTGAGTATCACCGTCATATTCGCGGGTAAAATAGCGATATCCTGCGCCAAAATATCACTGCGCCCACTGGCAATTTGTGGGGTGACATCATACGTCCCAACACCTCTTCCATTCATATCCACAATAATACGAATATCCGCCGCCGTCATGGTATCCAAAACAGTCTGCGCCCCTGTCACCAATGCCGTGACCCTATCGGGAATCAGTCGGAATGACAGTCCATCCCCCACCCCAATCACATCTACTTGCACATCATCAAATTGGCGGGTGGTGGTTTGGGCATCTATATTCACAAAAACACGCACCAATGGATTGCCCAAAATAGATAATGCCACTCCTTCTGGCAATACCAACGGCACTTGCACCTCAAAATCGGCAATCTGTCCACTTAGGTTGATGAGGTCTGTGCGAAGCGTATCTGGCAAATTGCTGAGGTCAAACGGTGAGCCAATCACAAAAACGGTCTGTGGGGTATAACTCACCGATGTAATCACATACCCTTGTGTAAGCGTGCTGGTATCCAAATTTGGGGCAATAGCCAATTCACGCAGGTCATCGCGCCTGCGAATTTCTACCACCACTTGCACCGTTTGCGGGTCTAATGTCACATCATTGACAGTACGCCCATCGGCATCCACCGGCACAAGCCGAATATCGCCCATATAGGTTTCGCGTTGCGTCCGCAAATCCAAAACAGCACGCGCCGCCACCACCTGTTGCACACGGCTCGATGCCCCGCTAATCGTCACACTCTGCCGATTAAATTGCGGTTCTGTACGGGTAAAATTGGTAGGTGGCTCGTTTATATCGCTGATATACCCCACCACAGGGACAGATTGCGATTGCATCGCCTCGATAATGACCGTAATTTGGCGCGGTTGTGTATCGGCAATAGCACGGCGCGACACATCGGTCTTGAGTTCTATGGTATGGGTGCCAGGGGCTAATCCGCGCAAATCTGCCCGCACAATAATATCTTCGCGTGAGAGAATATTGATAATAGACTCAGAACTCCGCACAGTCACTTGGGCATTACGTGTCGCTTGCTCAATCAGCAACATATCCTCGTCCAATTCCACCAAAATTGGCACTTGGGTATAGCGCCGTTCAATGATGGGGTCAGATTGGGCGCTAGATGACACCCAAATAAAAAATGCCAACCCCAGAGAGGCAAAAAACCACAAAGCATTGTTGAGGAGTGGGTTGCGGATGGGTATCGGTTGTGTGGTTCTCATGAGGCTTTGCGTTGCTCCTGTAGCCACTGCACAAGCCCTCTAAACCGTTCTACCGCCCGTAGCGATGACACAGCAGGGGTAATTGGTGCGCCATAGAAGGTGTCTAACATATTTCGCAGACGGTCTATGCTCATCTGCGAGACCATCCGCCCGCCATTGGTGACAGAAATTCTGCCTGTCTCTTCAGAGACAATCACACACAGCGCATCGCTCACTTCACTGATGCCAAGCGCCGCACGATGACGTGTTCCCATTTTTTTGCTGGGCAAATTTCGGCTGGCAGTAAGAGGCAACACACACGCCGCCGCCGCCAATAAGCCGTCATTATCTATAATTGCCGCGCCATCGTGCAATTCGGTCTTAGGCCAAAAAATAGTGAGGAGCATCTCGGCGCTCACTTGGCTTCGCAGGCTAATCCCTGTGCGAATATATTCATCCAAACCACTTTTGCGTTGTAATACAATGAGCGCCCCATGTCGGCGTTCCGATAATTTTTCTGCCGCCTCACAAATTTCGGTGATGATGGCTTGGCGAATGGTCTCTGGGGCGCTCCGACCAAAAAAATTACCGCGTCCCAATCGTTCTAAAAAGCGCCGTAATTCGGGCTGAAAAATCACAGGCAACGCAATAGCGAGGGCGGTGAGGATATTGGTGAGCAACCACCCCACCGCCCGCAATTGAAAGATGCTGGAAAAAAGGCTCATCACCACCGCGACCAAAATTGTGCCGCGCACCAACGCCATCGCCTGTGTGCCACGCACAAAATAAGCAAGTGAATAAAAAAATAGCGCGACGATAAAAATATCTATCAGGTCGGTAAAGGTGATGCTCTCTAGCGTCCAAAGCAATTCCACGCCGTCCCCTTATGGTTGCTCTAAGTTCGAAGTCGTCCCTAATTTCACTAATAACCGCCGATAATCATCGAGATTATCGGGTTGTAGGGCGATAATTTTCTTGATGGTATTCCGCGCCTCTACCGTGAGTCCTGCTTCTAATTGCAATTCCCCCAGCGCATCCAATTGGGCAATGGCTTCGATTTTGCGCCCCAATTGTTGATACAGTCTAGATAATCTGTCACGCAAGCCAAAATCGTTTGGATACGACCGAACCAGTTCTTCTAGCAATTTGGCAATTTTGTTAATCTGCTTGGCACGCGCAAAAATATTAAGCAATTTGTCGAGGTGTTTGGTCGCCTCCAATTGATTTCCCTGGCTATAATGTAGGTCAATTAGGGCGCGATAGGCACGCTCATCTTCTGGGATTAAATCCAAAATTTCTTCGTATGTCCGCATTGCACGGCGTGTATCCAGTCGAATCTGATCCATATCAGCGAGATTATGCTTAATCTCGACCAATTTCACCACATCGGAATTAATCCGCTTGGCGACACGTTCCGCTTGCTGAAATGTCTCACGGGAGAGTTCAAAGTTACCCAGTTGGTTATGGGTCTTTGCCAGCTCAATATATTGGTCGAGCATTTCTTCAAACCGTTCCTCCCCTTCGAGCAAAGCAATAAGGCTTGTTCGCACCGAAATATCCAACGGAGCCATCTCCAATACTTCTGCCAAAATAGAGGTGGCACGCGCATTTTCATCCCGCGACATATACGCTTTGGCAATCACATTATATTTGTTAATCGCTTGGCGCAATCTGCCTTCACGCATCATAATTTCTGCCATACGCACATGCAACGGCAAATAATAGGGCGAAGCAAGCATCGCATTATGACACTCATCCATCGCTAGGGTCAATAACCCGCGTTGGATGTAATTATCGATGCTGGCGAGGGTGGTCGCTAATTTTTCGCTACCGCCTGTCCCCAAAAAGTCGACAACACCTTGTTCGCCTTGGTCATGAAATACTTCTTCAAGATGCTTGCGCGTCTCTGCCACACGCTTTTTCCAATCTGCCCCACTAAGCAAATCAGAAAAGCGTTGGTTGATTGCCGCTAACATCTCATCAGACCGACCATCCAACGCGGTGAGCAATTGGTTATAGGTGGCGGCGAGTTCTGCCTCTTCTTTTTTATTGGCGGCGAGCAACGCATCCACCGCTTGCAGACTTTGGATTAAAAAGCGGGCGGCTTGTTTTTGTTTGCCCAGTTTATAATGCGATAACCCAAGTGCATGAAGCGCCCCAGATGCCAATTTTGGCTCTAAAACGGCTTCGCTAAGCGATTTTATCGCCAGTTCATACTGGTCTGTCAGATAGAGCGATCCACCCAAATTGAGTTGCAAAGCGGGGTGACGCATTTTTCCCTGCACCGCTTTGGTATACGAAGCGACTGCCTGTGGATATTGGCTTTGGCGTTGCAATTCCATCCCCTGCAATGCCGCCCCGCCCGACGCATCGAGCGAATCGCTTTCCATCACATACACCGCCAAAAGACCTTGCGCCTCTGTCATGGCTTCACCAATGGGACCCAATGGGTCTGCATCACCGACTTTTTTGCGAACATCCACCATTTCTTCTTTGAATAAATCCAAAATACTCTGGTCTTCTGTCGTTTTTGGCTTATTAATCGGGGGCGAATTATCGATGGGCAACGATACCGCCCCGCCAGAACGCAACGCCCGCAATGTGTTGAGTGCTTGTGGATGACGTTTATCAATCCGCAAAGCGCGTTCCACTGCTTTTATCGCTTTATCGGTATCGCCCTGTCGCTGAAAATTAAAGGCGAGGGTCAGATATTCACGCAGGGCGCGTTTATTATCACCAATACGCTCATAGGCTTGCGCCAAGCGTGCGTGAATGGTGATAAGACCTGGGGTAAGTTGGGTGGCACGTTCCCAATTGCTGATGGCTTTGTCGAGGTCACGTTGACCCAAATACACATCGGCAACGGTGATATACCGTTGTGCCGCCTCTTTTAAGCGCCCCATGCGCTCCAATACATCTGCGCCACGCTCCAACGGCGTGGCATCATCTGGCGAGAGTTGATGAGCGCGGTTATACACCTTGAGCGCATCATCCAACCGCCCTGCTTTGAGCAATGCCAATCCCAAGTGAATATGGGCTTCACCATCTTCTGGAATCTCTTGGATAGCATGGGAATAGGCTTTGATTGCCCCTGCCCAATTTTGTTCCCAAGCGGCATTATGCCCCAAGTTCATGCTCTTTTGATATGTGTCGCGGTCTCCAGCCATAGGGAATTTATCTCATGATAACAAGCGGACGAGTAAGGCTTTTTGTGCATGTAGCCGATTTTCGGCTTGTGCAAATACCAGTGATTGAGCGCCATCCATCACATCATCGGTGATTTCTTGACCCCGATGTGCGGGCAAACAGTGTAATACCACTGCACTTGGCTTGGCATTACGAAGCAAAGCATGATTCACCTGATAAGGCGAAAAAATGGGTAGGCGAATTGCTTCTTCTTCTTCTTGACCCATGCTCACCCACGTATCAGTATACACCACATCGGCTTGATAGGTGGCGGCTTGTGGGTCGGTGAAGGTCTCTATCTTGATGCCACTGGCAGTTGCCAAATGGGCGGCTCTGACCATAAAGCGGGCGGGGATTTCATAGCCTGTGGGGGTCGCAATCGAAAAATCTATCCCAAATTGAGCGCACGCCAATAAAAGCGATGCGGCGACATTGTTGCCATCACCCACATACGTCACTTTTAGCCCCTTCAAATATCCAAAATGCTCATAAATGGTAAGCATATCGGCTAAGGCTTGGCAGGGATGTTCATCATCGCTCAATCCGTTGATGACAGGCACACATGCCCACTGCGCCAATTCCACCACATGGTCATGCTCAAATACCCGCGCCATGATGCCTTGCACCATGCCATTGAGTACCCGCGCCACATCGGGGATGCTCTCACGTTTGCCGAGTCCGATTTCATCTGGACCCAACATAATCGCTTCACCACCCAAATGTTTCATCCCCACATCAAATGATACACGAGTGCGGAGTGACGGTTTCTGAAACACCATCGCCAACACCTTCCCCGCCAATACAGGGCGATTGCCCCCACTTTTCCATTCACGTTTCAAATGTACCGCAAGTTCAATCAGTTCAAATAATTCTTTTGCAGACCAACTAGAAAAATCAAGAAAATCTTTCATCATCATGCCTTTTGGGGTGTTCTGCACAATATTAAAATAGTATAGCATCAATTACGCTATTTCGCATGTGGGGGATGAAAAAAATATCTCCCAAACACATATACAACACTAAACCCATTTTAACGCATAATTGGTGTGATTCGCCACCGCAAATCACCCCTTATATCAACTCATATCACGCCAATTTGTCCCAGATTCGGCATTGGCTTTGAGCCGCACCTTCATCGGATACGCCCCTTCCATCACCCGCAATACCATTTCTTGAATATATTCTAGCTGGTCATTTGGCACTTCTAGTACCAATTCGTCATGCACCTGCAACAACATTTTTGCCCCGCGCCCATCGGCTTCGAGGGCATTATCTAGCTCTATCATGGCACGTTTCATAATATCTGCCGCAGACCCCTGAATCGGATGATTTATCGCCGCCCGCAATTCTGCCTCCACCGTCTGATTATTGGCTTTGGGGTCTTTGAATATGGGAAAATAACGCCTACGTCCAAATAGCGTCTCGACAAACCCTTCTTCTCGTGCCTGTTTTTTAGTGTTCTCAAGATATTTCTCCACACCCGGTAGCCGTTTGAAATAGGTATCAATAAATTTGCGTGCTTCCGATAGGGTAAGGTCACTATCCCGCGCCAGCCGATACGCCCCCATGCCATATATCAGCCCAAAATTGACCCGTTTGGCAAAACTACGTTGGTCGTATGTCACCACATCCAACGCAATCCCAAACACCACCGCCGCCGTTGCCGCATGAATATCTTCATCCCGCGAAAATGCCTCCAAAAGGGTAGCATCATCGCTTACATGCGCCAAAACCCGCAATTCGATTTGGCTATAATCCACCGAGAGCAATTGATACCCCTCTGGCGCAATAAACGCCCGCCTCACCTCACGTCCCAATTCGGTACGGATGGGGATATTTTGTAGGTTGGGGTTATTACTACTCAAACGCCCCGTATTCGTCCCTGTCTGGTTATAACTAGTATGCAAACGGCGCGTGTTGGGATTCACCAGTTTGGGGAGCGCATCAATATATGTGCCTTTGAGCTTCATCAATTCCCGATATTCGATAATCGCACGGATGATTTTATCGCCCGTGTCCTCATAGAGTTTTTCTAGCGTGGCGGCATCGGTAGAAAATCCGAGTGTCGTCTTTTTTAGCCCTGCTGTGGGCAATCCCATGAGGTTAAATAGCACATCGCTCAATTGCTTGGGGCTATTGATGTTAAAATTCTCGCCACTCATCTCATAAATTTGGGCTTCGGCGGCGCGTACCATCGCCTCTACCCGCGTGCTGAGTTCCGCCAAATATGCCACATCCAGCAAAACCCCGTTGCTCTCCATCCGTCCCAAAACGGGGATGAGGGGCAATTCTAGCGTATGGTAGAGTTCCATCATACCCATCGTGGTCAGTTGCTCGACCAAATAGCGCCATGCCAAATAGGTGATGGTGACATCGGCAACGGCATAGACCGCCGCCTTTTCCATCGGCACTTCTGCCATCGTGATTTGTTTTTTGCCCGTCCCGATAAGTTCATCAATAGAGGTCATTTTCTTGCCCAAATATTTAGTAGAAAATCGCTTTAATCCCAAAAAGCGACTATCGGGGTTACGCACCCATTCGGCAATCATGGTGTCGAATGCCAAGGGAAATACCTCTATGCCATGCCGACGCATCACCACACAATCATAACTCGCGTTATGTGCCACTTTGGGAATATCCCCGTTGGTCATGGCGGGACGGATGGCATCCATCACTACAGCCAATGGCAATTGTGGCGGTGGTGGCGATGGAAATAGCGTGTCTTTGCCCTCGCCCAAATGCCCAACAGGGATGTAATAACCTTTTTTATCATCAGTCGCCAAAGCAATCCCCACCAAATCCACCGTCATCTGGTCAATGCCTGTGGTCTCTGTATCAAAGACAATCGCCCCTGCCACATTCAGGTGCGCCACCATTGCAGTCAATTTTTCTGATGTGTCTACAATCACCGTCTCATAGATATGCGGCTCACTGCTCTCAAAATCAAATTGGGTGTGCAATGCGCGAAAATTTTCGCCCAACGACACAAATTCCATCTTTTCAAAAAATTTATTCACGGCGTTGGGGTCATAATCTTCTGATTTGCACGCCTCTAAATCCAGTTGAATCGGCACATCGCGGATGATTCGGGCAAGTCGTTGGCTCACCAATGCACTCGCGCGCCCGTCTATCAATTTCTGACGCATCTTCTCTGGAATTTCATGCAGATGGTCATAGAGTGCTTCTAATGTGCCATGTGCTTGGAGTAAGGTGGTAGCGGTTTTTTCGCCAATGCCTTTGACCCCAGGGATATTATCGGATGTATCGCCTACCAGCGCCTTATAATCCACCAATTGGCGGGGCGATATACCCCATTTTTCGGTGAATAGGGCGCTATCATAGACCACATCCTCTTTGGATGAAGGCAATTGCACCCGCACATGATTATCGAGCAATTGCAATAAATCCCTATCGCCTGTGATGACATGCACCAAGACATTTTGTGGCTTGGCTTGGTCTACCAATGTGCCGATGATGTCGTCTGCCTCAAACCCCTCTTTGGTCAAAATGGGGATATTAAAGGCGCGGATGAGTTCAAAAATACTGTTCATCTGCGAATCAAGGCTATCTGGCATATCATCCCGATGCGCTTTGTAGGCGGGATAATACTCCTCGCGCCCACTCAATCCTTTATCAAAACACACCGCGATATATTGTGGTTGCTGATTTTTGAGCAGGTCAATCAGCAGACGCGCAAATCCAAACACGGCATTGGTCGCCTCGCCTGTGCGCGGATGCACCATGCGACTATACGACATCCCATGAAATTGACGGTAAGCAATGGCATGTCCATCTAGGACGTATAAAATCGGCGGAATCGCCATAGGGGTGTTCCTTTCTTTATAATAATGGGGATTTGTAGGGGCATGACACATCACACCCACGTTGGATGGATTCTATGCGACAGAAAATGCGATAAATTGCTCAATTTCGGTATGTTGCATCTCGCGTCCGGGGGCAAGCACACAATAACTTTCTGCCCACACCCCTTCCAATGGAAATTGGGGGTTTATATGATGAATCACCCATGCGGAGCGGGTTTTGAGGTCGTTAATCACCACATGGGGCGGGGTTTCGCTGGGGACTTTTGCCAGCAGATAAATATAATTCTCTTGAACGACCAATGTCGTAATACCCATGCCCATCTCGGTCAGTTGGCGCTCTAATTCACTCCCCAAAACATCGCGTAATTGGGGCGATAAGGTGCTATTGGGGTGTGCCAGTCGCCATACATAGGTAAATGGCGCGGGGATGCCTGTATAGACAGGATAGGGCAAATCTGGGATATGGCGTTGCACCGCCTGAATGGTGCTAGGCAATGCGAGTGGCTCTAAATTGATGGGGATAGGTGTGAACGCATCCGAATCTGCCAGCGCACCATCCGATAATTCTGCCAGCGAAGATTCCCACTGCGCCACCGCCACTTCGAGTTGCTCAATTTCGCGTTCTTGCAATTCATCTAGCACCGATGGCGTGTTCTGTGGTGCTTCTGGCACACTTTGGAGCGCACTCAATAAGCGGTCAGATTGTTTTCGCATGGCACGTAGGGGAATCTGCCCACCAAACACCATCGCTAGGGTATATCCACCCGCCGCCAACCGCGAATACATCATATATTCCTGCCCGCTAATGGGCAATGTGACAAATTTGAGGCGCGATTCATCGGGTTGAGCATCGCCATCTTCCGCCAAAAATTGATACAGTTGCTCAATTTCTAGTATCGGCAAATCCCCCGCCCCCGCTACCATTTTGCCATTCTTGATGAGCAAGGTCGCATCGGCAGACAATTCTAACGAGGCTTGTGTGAGCGTGAGTGCCAATTGTGCCGTGGGCGATAGGTCTTGTGCGGGCAATTCGGCTGGCACAGGTGCAGGGGGCTGTATGGGTGGTGGCACTTGTGGCACAGATTGACGCTTGGGGAGCGATGTCGGCTTGGGCGGTTGCGGATATTCTTTTGGATAGCGGTCTGTTTCCAACTCATGCGGATTGCTCACCACACCCGCCACACTTTGCGCGTTGGTGGTCGCACTAAACACATCACTATTGGGGTCTAGGACGATGCTCAAAAAATCGGGTTCTTTGATATATTTTTCGAGGTCTTGTCGCCACCCAAACGGCAATTTTTGGGGTTGGTCATCGGTAGAGAGTGTGGCTATCAATTTGCCAATCACCACCTGCAACGACTGGGTATCATCGTGCGTCTCGCGCAAAATATGTTGTGCGGGAATATTTTCGGTGGCTTGATTAGACACCTCCCCACTCGGCAAAAGGGGCATATAAGGAGTCAGGGCTTCTTGCAATACGGCGTTCACACGCCCCAAATCTGCTTGCCCCACGACATCACGCAAATCTGCAACGGTGCCAATTTCTTCTAGGGTCGGCATGGGTGGTTCTTCTGCCGCCAATTGCTTAAAGAGCATGTCATCATGCGGATTCTCTTGCAATTCTGCCATATCGCCCCTAAACACCACCTCTAATGAGATGGTTTTTTCGTTGCCATCTCCCAAAAAGGTTGCATTACCCATTTGCGTGAGGACTTCATCCAGTATATTGGGCATAGGGGACATTTTGAGCGTATCCGATTCATCCCCCAATGGGAGTGCCTCTGCTGTATCTGGCAGGGAATCGTTATAAATCATCTTTTTGAGGATGGGCAACAAATCGCGCAGGGGCATGGGAACATCCACCACGCCATCTAAATTTAGTTGGCGTGCCATCATCATCACGGCAGGCATGTGTGGACTCGCCAAAAGATGTATATCGGGCGCAATGGCACGAATCCGCGAGACGAGTTCCTGCCCATTCATACTCGGCAGACCAAATTCTACAATGGCAATATCATGCAGACGCGACCGCAATAATTCCAGCGCCGTGTCTGGGGTGGTGAAAGAAGATACTTCAAATTGACCTGTGCGCTCCAAAGATTGCTTCATGCTCAGTAACGCGGTGAGGTTTTTGTTTATCATCAATATACGAATAATAGAAGTTGCCATCGTATCTCATCCCAAATGAACGCCTGTCCTAAAATATTATAGCACATTTTTATGGATTGATGACAGGCAAGTCACGGAAATTTCCTGTTAATTCCACATTCGTAGAACGCAATATCCATGCTTGGCTACCGTTATAATCCACTGCGTACCATTGGTTGTCGTATGATTTGCCTAGCACCTCATATTGGACACCCACAACTCGTTCAAGTGTTTCCGCACTAAACCTCGGTTCTGTCCGCACGGCCACTTCAGTATTTACCGTCAAATACGGTTCTGA
>DAOTUO010000138.1:0-20298 GCA_034436595.1 Anaerolineae bacterium
ATCGGTAGGTCAACCCCATTTATGGGGTTTTGGTGGCGCAGGCAGGTGGTTCACCGCCTGCCAAATCTACGCAAAATCATCAAAACAACTACGGACAAGCCTTACATGCCGTCCATCGACATTTTTCATCATCATGACCTACATTGCATCGAAAGGGTCTATCATCATAAAATTCCTAATCACCATCATCAAATTTCCCCTAAAACTCCTCTATCACTTGCTGATAGACCCGCAATACCATGAGCGCATCGCCTATGGCACATTTGGCGTGGATGGTTATTCGGTGAATAAAAAACGCCTGTGGATTCCCATTTTTGGCGGTGGATTAAGCGCACGCAACGGCACGACTATCATTGGAGGGGGGGGTGAGGGTGGCGGACGGATAAAACACGCTGGCGAAGATGACATCCTCGCAGGCGGTGGCGGTGGCGGATTTTCCGTCGGCATATCGCAAAAAATCGGCAAATTGCATATCACCCCCTATGTGATAATGGGTGGCGAAGGCGGGGGCATCACCCAAATTCGGCATGAGTCGCTGGTCGCCAAAAATGTGACCAAAGCCGATATACACGGCGCAAATGGCGGTGGCGGGATAATGAATGGCGTGGGTGTACGGATAGATTATCGCATTGGCACGCTTTATGGGGTATTGGTGGGTATGCAGATGGGGTATCGGGGGGTACTCATCGGCGGGATTCGCCTCCCACGCCCGTTTATACAAGGGGTTTTGGGGTTTGGAAAATTCGACCGTATGCTATGATTATCCTCAGAATGCAGAGTTAACACAATTTTTGCATTTTCCCGATACGATTTTTACATTCGCCGATTGTAATACAATGTGGCGACTTGTCATGCTTCATCACCGAAAGGAGCATTTTTATGATTCAAGTAGACGGGGTAAAACGTGCCTATGGCGCGATTCAAGCCCTGAATGGTATCAGTTTTGAGGTAAAAGCGGGGGAAATTGTCGGCTTGTTGGGACCCAACGGTGCAGGCAAATCCACCACCATCAAAATTCTCACGGGGTTTTTGCATCCCGATGAAGGTACAGTCCGCATAGACGGGCTAGATGTCCTCACGCAAACCCAGCAGGTACAACGCAATATTGGCTATCTGGCAGAAAACACGCCACTGTATCCGACCTTATCGGTGCAAACCTATCTCAAGTGGATTGCCGATATGCGCGAAGTTCCCACCAATGACCAACGCAAACTCATCAGTGATGCAGTAATCGCCACAGGCTTGCAAAATCATCTCACACGCCCTATCGCCCAACTCAGTAAAGGGTATCGGCAACGGGTGGGATTGGCACAAGCCATTTTGCACAAGCCCAAATTACTCATTTTGGATGAACCCACCGTAGGCTTAGACCCCACGCAAATTGTCGAAATTCGTGGACTCATCAAACGGCTGGCAGAACACAGCACCATTTTATTTTCATCACACATTTTGTCTGAGGTGGAAGCCGTGTGTGATAGGGTGATTATCATCATGAACGGGCAAATCCGCGCCGATGCCCGTCTGGATGACTTATCTGCCACCACCAATGCCGTCATCGTGCTATCTGACCCTGTAGACGGGGTAGAAACCGCACTCATGGCATTAGACGGTGTGAGCGCTGTGCAAGCATTTCATGCACATGGTGGCTATTTGGGCTATCGGGTAATCGCAGACCGCGATATTTGCCCCACCATCTATGATTTAGCCAAACAAAACGGGTATCCTCTGCGTGAATTGCGCCCCGATACCCTCACCTTAGAAGCCTTCTTTAATCAACTCGCAACATCCGCATAAGGGGGTGATAATGAGACAAACCATTTCAATTATACGCAAAGAACTCGATAGTTATTTTAGCTCGCCAATGGCACTTATTTTTGTGAGTGTCTTTTTGGGCGTGACCTTTTTCACCTTTTTCTGGGTGAACAATTTTTGGCTACGCAACCTTGCCGATGTCCGTCCGTTATTTGCTTCCATGCCCCTGCTGATGATTTTTCTCATCTCGGCACTCACCATGCGCCAATGGAGCGAAGAACAAAGTGATGGCACGCTCGAATTACTATTCACCCTGCCCATGAAAACCGCCCAATTGGTACTCGGCAAATTTATCGCCGTGCTGATTTTGGTGATAGTCGCACTGGTATTTACCATCATCCTGCCCATCACCATATCGGTGGTCGGTAATCCAGATTGGGGTCCCATCATTGGCGGATATATCGCCTCGTTGCTCCTCGCATCGGCTTATATCGCCATCGGCTTATTCGTCTCTTCGCGTACCGATAACCAAATCGTGGCGCTCATCATCACCGTTTTGGTGTGTGGCGCATTTCATATCATCGGCACACAGATTATCACGAATTTGGTGGCTGGCGACCTCGCCAGTGTGTTGCGCGGATTGAGTACCAGCGCCCGTTTTGAGAGTATTGAGCGCGGGGTGATTGACCTGCGCGATGTGATTTATTATATGGGGCTAACCATCGTGTTTTTGGCACTGAATATCCTTTCGTTAGAATCAAAACGCTGGGGCAAAGGCACTCAATTAAGTGGGTATCGCCTCAATAGCCAGCTCAGTGTAGCGCTCATCGCGGGGAATTTATTGGCATTGAGCTTGCTCATCGCCCCTGTTAATGTCACCCGTGCCGATTTGACCGCCGACCAACAATACACCCTATCGGATGTCACCCGTGACCTTGTTGGCAATTTGGGTGAGCCGTTATTGGTGCGCCTCTATGTGAGTGAGCGCAATCATCCCTTGCTTGCACCACTCGTCCCACAATTGCGCGATGTCCTATCAGAATATGTGGTGGCATCGGGTGGCAATATGACCTTAGAGGTGATAGACCCCATCAACGACCCAGAATTAGAATCAGAAGCCAACCAAACGTATGGCATCCGCCCCACCCCGCTACAAATTGCCAACCGTGCCAGTTCAGAATTGCTCAATGTGTATTTTGACCTGCTCATCCGTTATGGCGACCAAAGCGAAGTGCTCAATTTTGGCAATCTGATTCAGGTTGAACAAACTGGTAGCGAGGTATTTGTGTCGTTCCGCAATTTAGAATACGACCTCACCAGCACCATCAAGCGGGTTGTCTCTGGATTCCAAAATATTGATGCGGTACTCGCCTCGTTATCAGAACCCGCCCAGATGACCCTCTACTACACCCCCATAACCCTGCCAGAAGCCTTGCAATCTGCACCAACGACCATCCAAACCGTTGCCGATGATATTACGGGCAAGGCGGGTGGCAAGTTTGTTTATAATACGGTTGATGTGGATAGTGGCGCTATTTCGCCCCAAGAATTATTTGACCGTTATGGCATCCGCCCAATCGCCACCGACTTTTTTGGCACACAGAGTTATTACCTGCATGTCGTCATCACGGCAGGAGACAAAGCGCCACAGGTTATTTTCCCCTCTGGCGAAGTGAGTGAGGGTGAAGTTCGCGCCCAAATTGAAAGCACACTCAAACGGGTCTCTAGTGGGTTTGTGCAAGTGGTCGGCATCTGGCTACCGCCCGATGTCCCCCAACAAGATATGTTTGGTCAACAAATGCAATCGTTGTCACAATATAATTTCTTGCCACAATTCCTATCGGAGAGTTATGAGGTGCTACCCGTAGATTTATCTACAGGACAATCACCCACAGGCATTGATATTCTGATTGTGGTCGCCCCACAAAATATGTCCACCTATGAGCTATACGCCATAGACCAGTTCCTCATGCGCGGTGGGTCTGTCATGGTGCTGGCGAGTAATTATCGCCTATCGCAAAATCCAACTGATGGCACACCATTTATGGAATCCCTCACAGGGACGCTCAATGAGCTTTTGGCGCATTATGGCATATCTGTCGAAGCGAGTGTGGTCTTGGACACGCAAAATCAACCCTTCCCCATCCCCGTCCAACGCAATGTCAATGGGGTGATCATTCAAGAAATCCAACAACTAGACTACCCGCCATTTGTGGATATTCGGCAAGATGCCATGACCCGCGATATTCCTATCACCAATAACCTGCCAACGGTGATTTTGGCATGGGCATCGCCACTAGTCATCGGCGCGTTGCCAGACGGCACAACCAGCACCACCTTGCTCTCTAGCACATCCAACGCAGTGACAACCAGCAATATCGGCTTCCAACCCGATACCGATAGCTATCCCGATTACGGGTTTTTGCCCACGGGCAACCAACAACAATACACCCTCGCGGTGGCGTTGCAAGGGAGCTTCACCAGTTTCTTCGATGACAGACCATCTCCCTTTGCCCTAGAAGCAGAAGCATTGGCACAATTGCCACCCGCGCCAACCGCAACGCCTGCCCCAGAAATCACACCATTGGCAGAATCTACCGCAGAGACGACTGTAGAACCCATCCCATCGGCAACACCCATCCCCACAGCTACCCCCTTGCCAGTGGTCGCTGTGAGCAAAATCACCCAATCGCCTGCCAACACACGCCTGATTGTGGTCGGTAGTGCGGAATTTGTGAATGATAATCTCATTAACCTGTTCCAATCGTCGGTGGGCGATAATGCCATCAACGGGCTACAACTCGTCCAAAATAGCGTGGATTGGTTCACAGAAGATACCGCCCTCGCCACCATCCGCGCACGCGGTGTCACCTCGCGCTTGCTCAATCCATTGACCGATAACGATAAATCCATGTGGGAATTTATCAATTATGCTGTGGGCATTGCGGGTGTTATCGGCATGGGTGTGATATGGCGGTTACGCAAACGTGCAGAACAACCCTTTGAGCTATTAACAGACACCGTAGGAGCAATTTCCAATGAACAGAACTAATCTCTTTTTGCTGATTGCCCTCATCGTTCAAGCCGTGTTAATTGCCATCATCGCCCTGCCAAAAGGCGGTGAGGCACAATCCGAAACGGTGGCACTATTGCCCAATTTTGACCCTAGCGCGGTATCTGCCATCACCATCACCGATGCCACTGGTGGGCAAATCCGCCTCGCCAAAATAGGCGATGGTTGGGGTTTGGCGGATATTGGGAATTATCCCGTACAACCCAACCGTGTGAGTGATTTATTCGCCACACTCGCAGGATTAGACACCTCGCGCCTCATTTCTGATAATGTCGCCAATCAACGCCGTTTGATGGTCGCAGATGACGAATTTGAGCGCAAAGTCGAAATCACACAAGGCGACCAACCCTATACACTCTATATCGGCTCTGCATCGGGCGCAAATGCCACCCATACCCGCCTAGCGGGGTCTGATAATGTGTATCTCAACCGCAATATCACCGCAACATCAGTAAGTGTAGAGACTACCGCATGGTCAGAAACGGCTTATATCACCCTCGATAGCACAAAAGTCGTGAGCATGAGCATCACCAATATCAACGGCACATTTGAATTTGAAAATGTGGGTGGTGTGTGGCAGATGAATGGCTTAGAAACAAGCGAAATATTCAACGAAGAAAATTTCACCGCCCTACTCGATAAAATTGTCGGCTTTAATTTGCGGAAGCCACTCGGCACAGAGGCATTGCCAGAATATGCGATGGATACCCCACTGGCAACCGTAACCGTGACCGTGCGCGATACACTGGTCACAGGTGACGAGACCACCGCAGGTCAGACCATAGACACGACCTATGAACTGGTCATTGGTGGTCGGTTTGAAGATGGCTATGCGGTAAAATCGAATCGGTCAGATTTTTATGTGTTGGCATCGGCGTTTTATGCCACCGATTTCACCGAAGAACGCCGTGAGGATTTTATTATTACCGCAGAGAATTAACATCACACAGGTTTTTCTACATCGCTAAACAAAGAACGGACATGATGATTTTCATGTCCGTTCTTTGTTGCAAAAGAGATACTGTTTATCTCAGTCCAATTTCTTTCAATGCCTCTAGCACCAACCCGCCGATTTCGGTGGGGTTATTGGCGACTTTTGCACCAGCTTCGGTCAATGCCTTCATCTTGGCTTGTGCTGTGCCTTTGCCTTTGGAGACAATCGCACCTGCATGACCCATTTTCTTGCCGGGAGGGGCGCTCACACCACCGATATATGCCACAACGGGCTTGGTGATATTGGCTTTGATATACTCCGCCGCTTCTTCTTCGGCAGACCCGCCAATTTCGCCAATTAGCACTATGGCTTTGGTCTCGTCATCATCCTGAAAGGCTTTGAGCACGTCAATGAAACTTGTCCCTGGTACGGGGTCACCACCGATACCGACACAAGTCGTCTGACCAATGCCTTCGGCGGTGAGTTCATACAATGCCTGATATGCCAGTGTCCCAGAACGGCTCACAATGCCGACTGGTCCGCCACCGAGTGCCACTTCTGTGGGGGTAAAGCCGATATTGGCTTTACCAGGGCTAAGGATACCCGCACAATTGGGACCCAACAGGCGGATAGTTGGATAATCACGCTTGAGGGTGTTATACACACGCGCTTGGTCGTGGGCGGGGATGTGTTCGGTCACACACACAATGAGTCCCACACCCCCTTTTGCCGCCTCTAAAATGGCATCGGCGGCGATGGATGCTGGCACGATAATAAACGAAATATCCGCGCCCGTTTCTTTAACGGCATCCGCAACAGTCGCAAAAACAGGAATTCCTTCCACATTTTCACCCGCTTTTTTGGGATTCACACCCGCGACAATATTTGTGCCATAGGCTTTATTTCGCAAGCCATAAAATTGCCCTTGCTTGCCTGTGAGTCCTTGTACGACAACTTTGCTTTTTTCTGTGAGCCAAACAGCCATGAGTTAATTTCCCTTCGCAATTTCTACAGCCGTTTGTGCGGCAACCAACATATTGGGCTTCATGATAAGGCGGTCAGAGGCGTGTTCTTCGATGATTTTACGCCCTTCATCGGCATTTGTGCCATCCAAGCGGACAATCAATGGCGCACGCAAATCCACGCGCCCCATCGCCTGAATAATCCCGCGTGCCACTTCGTCACAACGGGTAATTCCACCAAAAATGTTGATGAAAATGGCTTTGACCTTCTCATCATAATTGATGACTGTGAGCGCATTTGCCATGTGGTCGGCAGAAGCCCCACCACCAATATCCAAGAAATTGGCGGCACTTCCGCCCACTTGGCTCACAATATCTACGGTACTCATCGCCAAACCAGCACCATTGGCGATAATCCCCACGGTGCCATCTAAACCCACATATTGCAGGTCTTTTTCTTTTGCCATGCGTTCCCGTTCATCCATCGGTTCTAACCCGACAAAATTTGCCCAGTCTTCATGACGGTGTTCAGACGCATCATCAAGGCTCACTTTGGCATCGAGCGCGTGAACTTTGCCATCGGGTGTGAGGATAAGGGGGTTAATTTCTGCGAGGGTCGCATCACCTTTGATATAGCAATCATATAATTTGAGCAAAATGTCCACTGCGCCATCGGTAGCTTGTGGATTGAGTTTTGCCGCCAGCACCCATTCACGGGCAACGGCGGGTGTGAGTCCATCCACAGGATTCACCCAGATGGTAGCAATGGCTTCTGGGTTGGTGGCGGCAACATCTTCAATATCCACCCCACCTTGCGCGGAAAGCATCCCTAAATGCAATTTTTTGCTACGGTCAAGCGTGAACGAGGCATAATATTCTTCTGCAATATCAGAAGCGTGTTCCACCCAAACACGGCGCACGGGATGTTCTTTGATGGTCAGGTTGAGGATATTGGTGGCATGAAACAGGGCTTCTTCGGCATTATTGGCAAGTTTGATCCCGCCTGCCTTGCCACGTCCACCCACCAGCACCTGCGCCTTAATCACCACAGGATAGCCCACACGGTCGGCGGCGGCAACGGCTTCTGCGGGTGTATCTGCCACTTCACCCGCCGAGATGGGAATCCCAAATTTTGCAAAATATTGCTTCCCTTGATATTCAAATAAATCCACTGAGTGATCTCCTTAAAAAATTTATCCATACAAAAAAAGAGACCACGCGCACACAATCATGCGCGTGATAAATCTGCTTTATGTTACCCCGTCTCTATTCATCTACGCCATAGGGGTTTAGCCTATTTGTCGAGCAATTGCATCGTTTGTTGGGCGTGTTTTTGAATATCGGGATTGGCATCGGTTGCCAATTTTTGGAGCAAACTCCGCGCCACACTCGCACGCAAATCGCCCACCAATTTCATGATGGCAATGCGCTCTTCTACACTATCCGAATCGCGCAGGCGAATGAGCAACCCAGGTACGGCTGGCTCGCCAATTTCTTTAATCAGCAGATAAACCGTGCTGACAGCAGAAAATTTTGCCAGATGATGCAAATCATCGGGTGGCAGATTACGGAGTTTGGTGCGGGCGCTGGCAGGTGTTTCATCTGGAACTTGCAACATGCCCGTCATGACATGCACCATATCGCGCACTTCGCGCATTTTGGTAAAATATTCTTCCGTCAAATATTTTGGGCGGATAAAGTGTGTATTTGAGTCTGGCATCGTTATTTCTCCATTAAAGATTAATCATGTGACCTTCTAATCCATGCGCCGCCTCTTTGAGTGCTTCACTCAAGGTCGGGTGGGCATGGACATTACGGGCGATTTCTTCTGAGGTGAGTTCTGCATTGCGTGCCAAAGTGAGTTCTGGCAACAATTCGGTCACATCGGGACCAATCAGGTGAGCGCCCAGTAATTCGCCATATTTCTTATCGCTAATCAGTTTTACAAACCCCACACTATCGCCCAATCCCAACGCCTTACCATTGGCTTGGAAGGGGAATTTTGCCACATTAATATCGTAGCCTGCATCACGCGCTTGCTTTTCGGTATACCCAAAGCTGGCGACTTGTGGCTGGCAATAGGTGGCGCGTGGCATCATGATAAAATCGAGTTCTACCGATGGCACACCTGCGATATTTTCGGCGGCGATAATACCCATATTTTCGGCGACATGCGCCAACATCAATTTAGCAGTAACATCACCAACAGCATAAATATGTGGGACGCTGGTTTGCATTTTGCCATTAATATCAATCGCACCGCGTTCTGTGAGCGCCACACCCGTTTTTTCGAGTCCATAGCCTTGTGTGCGTGGGGCAAAGCCAATGGCTTGCATGACCTTATCAGCCGTCAAGACCTCTGTCTTGCCATCTTTGGTCACAGTAACTTGAACAGAATCGCCTTTATCCTCAATTTTTTCGACTTTGGTGCTGGTGAGGATAGTCACGCCCAATTTTTTATATTGTTTAAGCAATTCTTTCGAGATTTCTTCATCTTCTAGTGGCAACACCCTGTCCATAAATTCGACAATGGTCACCGCCACACCATAATTGTGAATGATATAGGCAAATTCCATGCCAATTGCCCCCGCCCCCGCGATAATAATACTCTTGGGCAGTTTATCTTCCATGATTTGTTCTTCATAGGTGACAACACGCTCACTCAATTTTGTATTGGGGATAAGGCGAGTGATCGCGCCTGTGGCGATAATCAGATTCTTAAACGTGAGCGTTTCAGATTTGCCATCATTCAATTCTAGTTGGATGGTATTGGGGTCGGTGAATGTCCCCCATGCATCATAACTATCAATCTTGTTTTTCTTCATCAAGAAGCGCACACCTTTGGTCAGGCGGTCAGATACTTCTCGGCTACGCTTAAATGCCGCGCCATAATCAACACTGACTTTGCCTTCTACCTTGATGCCAAAAGATTCTGCTTCATGTAGAAAAATATGCACGAGTTCTGCGTTACGAAGCAAGGCTTTGGAGGGGATGCACCCGACATTCAAACACACACCGCCCCAATATTTCTTCTCGATGATAGCTGTTTTTAAGCCCAATTGCGCGGCGCGGATGGCGGCGACATACCCACCAGGTCCTGCACCCAAAACAACAACATCATAATTTTGTGCCATAGTGTTTTTCCTCTATTTCTAGGATGATTGTATCATCACTAGGCGATTAGTGACTGTTCATAACATAAGTTTACCCGATTCTATTCATAATTGGCTACATTGGATTTAAGACTTGATGAGTGAAATCAAAAAGCAAGCCACTTTGGACTCGCTTTTGTTGGTTCATAAGATTCATATCACCCCCTACAGGTGGATAGTAACGAAATTAGTTAATCGTCATCATCGTCATCATTATTATTGTTGCCATTACCGTTATTATTGTTGCCATTACCATTATTATTGTTGCTATTGCAGTTATTTCCGTTGCCATTACCGTTGCCATTACCGTTGCCATTGCCGTTGTTGCCATTACCGTTGCCATTGCAGTTATTATTGTTGCGATTGCCGTTGTTATCTGGCGGGACATTAACATTGACATTGCCGTTGTTATCTGGCGGGACATTGACATTGACATTGCCGTTGTTATCTGGCGGGGCATTGACATTGACATTGCCGTTGTTATTGTTATTTGGCGGGGCATTGACATTGGCATTCCCGTTATTATTATTCCCATTATTTCGTGGTGGGATGACAACCAGCATATCAATTGTCCAAAACGCAGAGGCTTGGCAAATAGGATTTTCTGCTAATATCTGTGGCACAGTATTATTTTCATATGCTTCTGGAAAAACACATTGTATCCCGCCCAAAGCAGGTGGCAATGACTCGCATTGAACAAAGGGGAAATCCCCACATAACGCATCACCATTCGCTATTTTTGCCCGTAGCAATTCCAGCGTATAGGCATCGAATGGCTGATGAATGTTAATCTCATGACTTAACAAACCTAGTGGGAGTGTACTCATCTCGGATAATGAATAGGCTTGGGGCGAATTATAGAGGGGTATAGAAGAAGAGCCGTCTGGCAATGCCTGAATACCAAAGCGTGTGCCTGCCAAAACCGGATATTGGTTATCATCCGCTTTGAGCATCGCCGCCCCTTCTAAGGTGGTGGCAATCAGTTGATTAGGAGCTTCTGCCTGAAAAAAGACAGTAGAGCCAATGACCACTTCAACACCATTCAGGACAAAATTCACCGCGCCAACGCCTTGCGGTGTTTGCACCAGCATCCCACTAGGTGGGGCTTCGACACACCGCGAGTCACCAATGCCTGTGGTCAGATAAAATGCTTGCATAGGGGCAATCTCGCCATCTTCAGTTTGGTTTTGTGCAGTGACATTCTTAAGGATGACATCACCAAATAAAATGAAGGTCACATTTTGACCGGGCAGTGTATTGGGCAAATTGGCTTGTAACGACATCATCGCCACGCCCCATTCACCATCATCCTCATTCATCGGGCTAAATTCAAGTGATGATAGGTCATTGACATTGATAATGTCTCCAACTTCATCAAAAAAGAATTGGTCGTCATCCATTTGTGAGGTTGCATCAAGATTAAAATGTCCATAACAAACTTGGTTACGGGCAATTCCTTCGCACATTGAACCTGTCAGTTGAATAGCGGTGGTTACAATTTCTGGACAATGATGACTGCGCGTTTGTGCAATCACAATTGATGGAATTAAAAATATGGAAAGTAGAAATGAAAAAGTTATACGTCGCATGATATTAGATGAGTATACTATCGCCCATCGGGGGGATAAATATACACCTTTCTTATAATACTAAGGATGCCCTAAAAATAGGATTTTACCCTCATGCACATGACTCATTTTTTGTCATTCTAAAGTACGATAAATATTAATTTTTGTATACAAAGAATCCCCATTTCGTTATGAAATAAGGATTTTTATACCTTTTTTGATGAATGTGGTGCGATGCTAGTTAATCATCATCATCGTCATTGTTATGATTCGTTGGCGCGGGGGATGTCTCTTCTGGCGCGGGGCGACCATAAAACGCAGATGCCTCGCAAATGGGGTTTTGTGCCACTTCCAACGGGACAAGGTTATTTTCATAATTCTCTGGGAACACGCACATTTGCCCACCCAATGACGCTGGCAATTCGTTGCAAGGCGGAAATGGCGGTGTACCACACAATGGAAGCCCGTTATCAATCCGATTTTGCAATTCTGCCAATGCCGTTTTATCTAAGGGCAAGGCAATATCTATTGGGCGTGCCAACAAACTAAGGGGTAAAGATTGCACCGTTTCTAAGGCATACGCATCGGGCAAATTGGGGATGGGGATAAAGCGGATATTTTCTGGCAGGCGTTGAACACCAAATGTCGTGCCAGCCAAAACAGGATAGGACGCATCATCCACCTTGAGTACCGCCACGCCTTCAATGGTGGTAGCGTTCAGTTGATTATCGGTGGGGGCTTGAAACATCACAGTAGACCCCATCGCCACTTCTACGCCATTCACCATAAAATTCACCTCACCTACCCCCTTGGGGGTCTGCACCAACATCCCACTTTCTGGGGCTTCGGCGCAATTAGAGTCACCAATGCCTGTTGTCAGATAAAAGGCTTGCATGGGGCTAAATTCGCCATTCTCCACTTGTTCTTGGGTGGTCACATTTTGGATGGTGACATTGCCAAACAAGATAATAGTCACATTTTGACCAGGGAGTGTATTGGGCAAATTGGCTTGTAACAACATCACCGCCACGCCCCATTCACCAGTAGATTCATTCATTGGGCTTAATTCGAGTGTGGAGAGGTCGTTAACGCTCACCTTATCGCCCACACGGTCAAAATAAAAACTACCAACGCCATCTTGTGGGGTGGCGCTGAGGTTAAAATTGCCATAACAAATTTCGTTGCGCTCCAAATTACCGCACATCATATCTGCCGATTCTAAGGCAGTATTGACAATATCGGGACAAGTATTTCTAACAGCCTGTGCAATTACAATAGATGGTAACAACATTAGGGTAACAAACACAAAAAATAGTGATCGTCTCATAATATTTCGGCGCAAATTGCCCGATGGGGCAAACTATGCCTGACTCCTTTTCACTGATATATATAGGACTTTAGCGAAAATTGAGATTTTACGCAAGTGAAAATGAATTGTTTTTTACAAATTATGAAGAATGTAGGAAATATACACTCCGAATCTGAAATGTACCTGCTTAAAACCCATAAGATGCTCAATATTCAGTTATAATATAAGAAGATGAATAACAAGCAAGTTTGGAGGTGATACTGTGACCTTTCCAGAAATTCTTGAAGCGATAGAAACCCTAAGCAAAGACCAATTGGCACAACTGAAGCAAAAAATTCAACACCAAGAAGCAGAACAAGTCTACACCCCCGACCTATCGGGGTTTGAGACGCTATCCGATGAAGCATTGTGGATGATTATGAATGACATGCCAACCGAAACGGTGCGTTTGAATGAATTACGTCACATGAGAGAATCTCGTTCACTCACACCAGATGAAGAAGCCGAAGTATCGCAATTATTACAGCAATACGGGCAATTTATTTTGAAACGGTCTCAAGCAATCGCTGTTTTACATTTACGTGGCATAGATGTCTTGCGTGAATTGTCGGGGCGTTATGGCATACATCCCTAAAGTCTTACGCCAGCAGGTGATAGAACGCGCTCGTGGTTTATGCGAATATTGCCAAACATCACAACTGATTGTTATCGCATTGCAGATAGACCATATTTTACCAATCGCATTAGGTGGTCAAACAACACTCGATAATTTATGTCTGGCATGTGAATTTTGCAATGGATATAAAAATGACCAAATACAAGCACTAGACCCAAAAAAACAATACCATGCAACAATTATTCAAGCACGGGTAATTTGGATTTTAACAGGACTTCATCCGCCAAAATAATGCAGAAATGCGTCTATGCGGGACGATTAATGTATATCGTCCCGCATAGTATGTGAATCTAATCGCCCGCAGGGACGCTAATGGTGATGCGGTCTGCGATGAGTTCGACAATATCTTTCACTTCTGGACCACCCTCTGTAGACGCTTGGGCAGAATTGAACATCTGCATACAGAATGGACAGCCTACCGCCACGATTTCTGCGCCAGTGGCTTTTGCTTCTTCGTATCGCTCAATATTGACCGCTTTTGTGCCGTGTTCTTCTTCTTTCCAAAATTGCGCCCCACCCGCGCCACAACAGAAGGAATTTTTCTTGTTGCGGGGCATTTCGGTATTGGCAATGCCAATGCTTTCTAGCACATTACGCGGGGCATCCACCACATCATTATGTCGCCCAAGATAGCATGGGTCGTGGAAGGTGACATTGGACATTTTACTGGGATGGGCATCCATCGGCACGCGTCCTGCGGCAATTAGTTCTTCTAGCAATTCGGTATGATGGACGACTTCGTAATCTCCACCAAATTGATGATATTCCTTGCCGATATTATGATAGCAATGCGGGCATGTGACCACAATACGCGGTGGTTTGGCGGCATTGAGGGTCTCGACATTTTGCATGGCAAGTTCCTGATAAATATCTTCCTTGCCTGCCCGCCGTGCGGCATCGCCTGTACACGTTTCGGCATCGCCCAAGACAGCAAAGTTGATGCCTGCCTTATAGAGTACCTTCACCAATGCCCGTGCGGTCAATTGAGCGCGTGGGTCATAGCTGGCGGCACATCCTACCCAATACAAAATATCAAAATTGGGATTTTCTTCGTGGGTGGGAACAGGAAATTCGAGTCCCTTTGCCCAATTGAAACGGGGTTCACTGTTTTGCCATGGGTTGCCTTGTCGCTCCATGCCCTTAAAGGCTTTTTGCAAATCGGCAGGAAAACTACCCTTCATCAGCACAGCATCACGGCGGATTTCTAAAATATCGTGCATGGGTTCATTGCCAACAGGGCAAATATCCACACATGCTCCGCAAGTCGTACACGCCCACACTGCCGATTCACTAATCACCCAGCCCATCAATTCCTGCGGACTCGGTTCACCATTCGCCAAGCCACTCATATTATCTTTCATGGCATAACGTTTGTTAATCTCAAGCGTCGCTGGCGAGAGATCCTTGCCTGTCACATACGCAGGACACACATCCTGACAGCGATTGCACATAATACACGCCAAACCATCAAATAGGCTGGTTTTGGGCAAGTGTTCCAATTTATTCGCGCCAAATTGTTCGATTTTTTCATCCTCAAAATCGAGGGGTTTCATCTCGCCCAATGAGGTACGTTCTGGCTTGGTGAGAAAATTGAGCGGAGCCATAAACAAATGAGCGTGTTTGGTATAAGGAAAATAGGGCGTAAAAATGAGGATTCCACCCAGCGCCGTCCACCAGAAGAAATGCCGTAGCACCTCTAATCCGTCCGCGCTCACCCCACCAAATAACGGCGATACCAGTGTCGCAAAGGGCATCCATGGGTCTACGCCATGTTGGGCAACCAGTACCGCTTCTCCCAAGAAACGCGCACCCACATGGCTGAGGATAAAACAGCCAACGATGAGCGAATCTACCGAAATCCCACCCGCTTTCACACGCGGATGGAGCAATATATTGTCGTGATACTGCAATTCTTTTTTATTGGGCAAGAAAAAGCGTCGTGCAATAAAATAAGCAACCCCGCCCAATACCGCAAGGCTGAGGGTATCTGCGCCCAAACGAAACAAGTCATATAAAATCCCAAAACTTTTTAGGGTATCCTCAAAATTGGGGATAAAACCATATAACACATCTACCGCGTTCACCAAAAAGTAGTAAGTGAACCCCCACACAATTCCCAAATGGATGAGACTCGATAGACGGCGGGTTTTGAGGGTGGTCTTTTGTGTTAGATAAACCGTGAGTGCCTTCCACAGGCGCGCGGGCAAGTTGTTGAGGCGCAGACTACCTGTGCCACGATTGATGATGAGATACATCTCATTAAAACCGTGTATAGTCGCACCAACCGCCAACAACGCCAAAAAAATGAATATCATTTGTTCAACAGGCGTAAGCATGGTCAAAATCCTTGTTTCAAAAAAGTAATCAAATGGTCATTCAATTATACTATTTTTGCCATTGTACCCAAGACAATTCAATTATGCCAATCATTTTTGAGAATTGGTCTACACTGGTGATGTTAGTTTTAACGCATCTGCGAGTGAAAAGCAATTTTTTTCGGTAAAAAATGCCCACCTGAAAACGTCAGTATAAAAGACTATGTATCATTATTAGGAGAATATGGCTCATGCCACTCGATTTTACCCCTGTACGCGAGAATCAAATTAAATTAGCCGATTTTGCCAAAACGGTTACTTTGAATGACCTCAGAGAACTAGCCAACGCCCAAATAGACACCATTTTAGGCATTATTGCCGATTTAGATGATGCCGATATCACATTTGACCCCCTAGACCCACTTGCCGATGACCCTTATGCGACGGAGGGTGAAGAAAAAATTGGCTGGAGCATTGCCCATTTGGTGGTGCATGTGACCGCTAGTAGCGAAGAATGGATAACGTTTGGGTCTATTTTGGCGCGTGGCATCCCCTATCCCAAAGAACCCCGTCTACGCTATGAAACCGATTGGAAAAGTGTAACCACCAAAGCCCAATGTGTGCAACGACTCGAAGAAAGTCGGCGGATTCGCTTGGGATATTTAGATACATTTCCCGATGTGCCGTTTTTGGATGTTACCCGCGAAATGTCTGAAAATTTTCTTACTAAATTTGGGGAATGTAATGCCATGGTAGCGATTTTCTTGGGGTTGATGCACGAGGACGGGCATTTTGCTCAGTTCCATGATGTACATGACCAAGCCGTTGCCACCAAAGCAAAGGCATAATTAAATAAAATTGGGAGGATAGACGCTATATCCTCCCCTACGCTTCATTTTGTTGTGGGAATATTTTTGCGACAGCAACGCTAAAATTAGGGATAACATCCTCACCAGAGAGAGAATCATTGCCCCCATAGCGCCGTTTATATGACCCACCATCGTCTGTTTTGCGAATGACATCTATCACTTTATCTTCTGGATACACAACCCACACCATTTTTGTGCCATGTTCTAAATAATCTTCAATTTTATTGGTCATTTCACGATGGGTATTGCTCGGCGAAATCACCTCTACCGCCAAATCTGGTGCTACGGGGATTAAATCGGGCAACGGGTGATTTAAACGCCCTTTTGCGACAAATGACACATCTGGAATGACTAACCGCCATTGGGATAAGGCATACCCTGTATTATCACCAAAGACAAAACCCAAGTCATGGTTTAGGACAAATCCATACAAAAAATATGACAAAGTAGTTACAATATATGAATGTATAGTAGTTGGTGGTGTCATTTCGAGTATCTCCCCATGATTCAATTCAAAATATTTACCCTCATTTTCTGGCAAACTCACAAATGCCAAATAACCATCTATCGTCATTTCTTTGGTCACATCTAACATCATCAACACTCCTATTCATCAAACACATTATATCCGATTATATGGCTATATTTCGTCTTCTGGAAAAATATCCGCCACAGGCAGGCTAAAATCGGGCAATACATCGCCACCATTAAGCGTCATGGTGCTGTCAAATATATCAACCGTCATGCCACCATCGGCTTTTGGCAAACACACATACACGGTCTTATCACCGTGATAAACCACCCACACCATACGCGTTCCATTGCTTAAATAGCGGGTTGCCTTACGGAACGCATCTTCCTCTTTTTCACTTTTGACAGAGACCACTTCTACCGCCAAATCTGGGGCGTTGTCATAAAAATTGCCCTGCAATCCACCAGAACGCGCTTTGCTGATATAACCCACATCGGGTTGCAACACACTGCGATCAATTTTATACCCACCATCTGCGGTGGTAATATAACCAGATTTATTGGCAAGGGCATACGACATCAAAAAATGATTTATCAGGCTTGCTATAAATGAGTTTATTTTGCTGGATGGGGTCATTTCGATAATCTCCCCCTCAATCAATTCAAATCGCCTATTGGCATTTTCTGGCAGATTCACAAACGCCCAAAATTCGTCTATGCTCACTTGCTTGGTTATATCCAACATCACCATTACCCTCTATGCTTCATCTTCTAGAAAAATATCCGCCACTGACAGGCTAAAATTGGGCAACACATCGCCACCATTGAGCGTCATGGTCACATCATATATTTTAACATTTAGGCTATCATCCATCGCAGGTGTACACACATAAACACTCTTATTATCCGGAAAAACCACCCATACAATTTTTGTTCCGTGTAATAAATAAGTACGGGCTTTCTCAAATATGGCGGTTTCTTTTTCACTTGGCGATATTACCTCTACTGCCAAATCTGGTGCAAACGGAAATAGATTAGGCAATGGTAATATCAACCGACTTTTCGTCACAAAAGAAACATCTGGAATCATAATTCGCGTTTTAGAGAGCGCATAACCACATCCATCTGGAAAGGCAAATCCTAAATGATGTGTTTTGACGTGGTGATGTAAAAAGGCAAAAATTAGCCCAATAATCCGAACATGCCATGTGCTAGGTGGTGCCATTTCGATAATGTCCCCCTCAATCAATTCAAACCGTCTATCGGCATTTTCTGGCAGATTCACAAACACCCAAAATTCGTCTATGGTGATGGATTTAGTCACATCTAGCATGGTAATTTTTCAACCTTCTCTCACACTAACACAGCATATCGTGATATTCTATTATATCAACAAACAAGGAGAAATTATCACATGACCAAAATTACCCCGCGTCCGCCAAAGGGTTTTCGTGACTTTTTGCCTGCGGATATGCTCAAGCGCGATTATGTCTTTAGCATCATCACCGACACCTTTCACCGATTTGGGTTTGAGCCGTTGCAGACCCCTGTCGTGGAGCTTAGCGAGACCCTCTACGGCAAATATGGCGAGGAAGCCGAAAATCTGATTTACAATGTGCGTCATGGCAGAAGCGAAAAAGATGAATTGTCTCTGCGTTATGACCTCACTGTGCCGTTGGCGCGGGTGGTGGCGCAATACGAAAATGAACTCACCTTCCCGTTTAAGCGCTATCAAATCGCGCCCGTATTTCGTGGGGAACGTCCACAAAAAGGGCGCTATCGTGAATTTTATCAATGTGATGCCGATATTGTAGGGGTTGCCAACCGTAGCGCCGATGCAGAGCTGGTCGCGCTCAAAGTTATGGCGCTCAAACGGCTCAGATTCCCACAATTTAGTGTAAAAATTAACCATCGGCAATTGCTCACCGCCATTGGTGAATATAGCGGTGTCCCACAAGATAAACTGGCAGATTTATATCGCAGTGTGGATAAATTCGATAAAATCGGCGCATCTGGTGTGGAAAAAGAACTCGTGGAGCGCGGTATTCAAGCCGATGTCGTCAAACGCATGATGAGCCTCATTACCAACCAACAAGTAGGTGTGAATAATTTGGATTATCTGGATGAAACACTCGGTCATGTGCCACAGGCACAAGCCAGCATCGCAGAATTGCGCGAGATGGCGGGTTATCTGGATGTGATGGGTGTGGCTACCGACCATTATGCCTTCGACCTCACAATGGTGCGCGGATTGGGATATTACACGGGACCCATCTTCGAGACGGTCATCACAGAACCCAATTTGGGCAGTATTAGCGGTGGTGGGCGCTATGACGACCTCATTGGCATTTTCCGCAAGGATAGCTTGCCAACCACAGGCACATCGTTTGGGTTAGAGCGCATTTTGGTGCTGATGGATGAACTCAATCTGTATCCTGCACACATCGGCGGGACGGTGGTGGATATATTGGTGACAGTGATGGACGACTCGCTTCGTATGGAATCCACGCGCCTTGCGGGAGAATTGCGCGAGGCGGGGATTAACACCGAATTGGTCATGGACGATAAAAAATTGGGCAAACAAATCGCCCACGCCAATAAAAAAGGCATCCCCTTTGTGGCAATTTTAGGGGATGATGAAGTAAAATCCGGCGTAGTGAAGGTGAAAAAATTGGCTACAGGCGATGAACTCACGCTCGCACGGGCGGAATTCGTAGAGCAGATACAAGCCATTCTCAACGGTTAGCATAGATAGAGGCGGTGTGATTATGGCACGTCATTCGGATAAAAATGAATATCGCGGGATTAATGCACATTTACAGAGTGCTTTTCAGAATATAGGTGGCTGGGAGGGTTTTCATGGCAAGCATATTGGTGATATTGCCGAAGCCCTCAGCACGATAATGCCATCAGGTTTTTTGGTTAGCACCAAAACATCGCTACAAGTGCGCGAAATTTATCCTGATACGGGGAAAATCACCCGCACACGCCCCGATATAACCATTCACGATACACAGCTATCATCACCGCCCGCGCTATCTGGTACATTGGAAGGTGCAACACTCACACGCCCATTGACGGAAGCCCTGTATACCATTGATGAAGACTATTATCTGGCAGTTCTCATTTTAGAAGATGATGATTCCATGTTTGGGCGACCTATCACCCGTATCGAATTACTTTCTCCGTCCAACAAAATCGGTAAAGGGTATGCTCA
>DAOTUO010000139.1:0-2878 GCA_034436595.1 Anaerolineae bacterium
GCAACGCACAGGGCGCACCGATTTGCTGTTTAATAATTTGGTCTTTGAGTTCAAACGCGCCAAGATACTGTTAGATAAAAAATATATCCAGCTGTGGCAAGACCAGCTTCAAAATTATCTCATTCAATTGGAAGTGGACGACAAGCAAAAGTACATTGGTTTATTGACCGATGGCATCCGTTTTGAGGCGTATCGGCTTAATCATGACCAAATCGAAAAATTTGACTCGTTCAATTTAGCCGAATTAGACCCCATCAGCGCCTATATTCATTTGGATGCCTATCTCTTCACCCAAGTACAACGTCCCCCCAACCCAGAAGATGTTGTCAGGCGTTTTGGAAACACCAGCCCAACCTTTAAGCAGATGGAAAAAACGCTCCTAGACCTATTGGCAAAAATCCGCCATTCCCCAAAACTCGACACATGGCGCGTGCAATGGGCGCGGTTATTGAGCAAAGTGTATGGCTCTGATATTACCACTGATGACCTATTCATCCGCCACACCTATTTGGCGCAATTTGCCCGTCTGATTGGGTACGCCTCATTGCTCAATCGCCAGTCAGAGATGCCTAATACACCTCATGAACTCGAAGCAATCCTCAATGGGTCGGCATTTGAGCAGTTTGGCATTGGCAATATTGGCGAAAATGATTTTTATAGCTGGGTCTTATTGCCAGAAATCCGCGATGAAGCACTCCCCGCTTTTTTTGTGTTGATTAATCACCTTGTGGTCTATGACCTATCACGCATTGACCAAGACCTGCTCAAACAACTCTATCAGAACCTTGTAGACCCCTCTACTCGTCACGATTTGGGCGAATATTACACCCCCGATTGGTTGGCAGACCTCACCCTAGCCGATATTAATTATAACGCCCCACAAAGCCTATATGACCCTGCTTGTGGCAGTGGCACATTTTTGTTCACGGCGATTAAACGGCTTATCTCATTGGGCATGAGCGGGGGAGAATTGGTTGACTTTTGTATCGAAAATGTCATGGGGACAGATGTGCATCCGTTGGCAGTAACGATTGCACGGGTCAATTATTTGTTGGCACTATCGAAACACATTCAAACCCAACAAACACGCATCAAACATGCTATCCCTATTTATATGGCAGATGCCATGATTAAGCCACAACAGGGCGGGTCTGGGGAGGCACTCATCTTGCCAATTAATGGTGATGACGGGCAAGCATTTCATATTCCCTATGAAAATACGTTAGATTCAACCCGTTTTAGCGCATTGATAGATAGGCTAGAAAGCTATTCAGATGAAGCCAACAAAGCCAAAACATCGCAACAATATGCCACCTATTTTGAAACAGTGTTGCAAGCAGAGTATGGGTTATCGGCTGAAACCAGCGAAATATGGCGACAAAATTTTATTTTGCTCACAGACCTCAAAGCCCAAGACCGCAACGGCATTTGGGCATATATCCTCAAAAACCTCATGCGTCCCATGATTTTTGCCCAAGACAAATTTGATGTGGTCATCGGCAATCCGCCATGGTTGAGTTATCGGTATGTCCGCAATGCTGGCTATCAACAAGATGTGAAGGCACTCTATCAGCATTACAACCTTATCGGCAAAAAAGACACCAAGTTATTTACCCAGATGGATTTAAGCACGCTATTTTTTGCCATTGCCCGTGACCGCTATCTGAAGCCCAATGGCAAAATAGCTTTTGTCATGCCCCGTGCAGTGATTACAGGCGCAAAACAACATCGTCCGTTTCAACAAATGGGCTTTAGTCGGGTATTGGATATGGAAAAAGTATCGCCCCTATTCAATGTGCCAAGTTGTGTGATGATTCAGGATGGTGAAACACACACCGATGCCATCCCTAGTGTTGCCTATAAAGGCAAATTGCCCCAACACGAAATGGAATTAGAAGATGCCAATCCCTATTTAACATCCAAAAAAGACACAGTTAGTTTTGTAGATTCAAACATCCGTAGCACCTATTACCATCCTAAATTCACAACAGGGGCAAGCCTGTTTCCTAGAACATTGTGTTTTATTGCACGCCCAATTCCCAATGCGCGTGCCAGCCTTATCGTGATTACCGACCCCAGTGTGGTCGCAGATTCTCATGCCCCCTATAAGACCGTCAAACTCTATGGCTCACTAGAAGACCCATTCATCTTTACGACCCTTTTGAGCAAGCACCTTTATCCATTTGGTTTTCAACGGTTGCATGTTATTGGATTACCCGCCTTTATAGAAAATGACCACCTCAAAATGATAGGGACTGCGGATTTTATGATAAAAGGCTATGTTGATAGCAAACGGTGGTTTGATGCGGCATCAGAAAAATGGGAAGCATTACGAAAAGAAGATTCTAAAATGACCCTCATAGAACGGTGGGATTATCAACGCACCCTCACCAAGCAAAATATCAATGCCCCTTATAAACTGGTTTACAATGCCAGTGGGACAAACATTGCCGCCTGTGTTTTATCTATTGAAGAAGTTAAAAAAATAGAGATGTATGAGTTGCCGTCTATGGGCTTCATCATAGACTATAAAACCTATTACTATGATGCGCCATCATTGGATGAAGCGCATTATTTGTGTGCCATCCTCAATGCCCCTTGCACCAATAAGGCGATTAAAGCCTATCAATCACAAGGATTATTCGGTGAGCGCGATATTGTTCGTACACCGTTTGAGGCTTGTGCCATTCCGCCGTTTGACCCAACCGATGCCGACCATATTGAACTTGCCCGCCTATCAAAAGAGGCACATGAGGTGACAAAATTCATCAGGACAGCCGAAATTAAAGGGGGCATTGGTGGGATGAGGCGGTTGGCACGAGAATCGGCAGAAGCGCAAATTAATGCCATAGACCTCATAACCCAAAAGGTGTTAGAT
>DAOTUO010000140.1:0-2877 GCA_034436595.1 Anaerolineae bacterium
GCAACGCACAGGGCGCACCGATTTGCTGTTTAATAATTTGGTCTTTGAGTTCAAACGCGCCAAGATACTGTTAGATAAAAAATATATCCAGCTGTGGCAAGACCAGCTTCAAAATATCTCATTCAATTGGAAGTGGACGACAAGCAAAAGTACATTGGTTTATTGACCGATGGCATCCGTTTTGAAGCATATCGGTTGGTCAATGACCAAATCGAAAAATTCGATTCGTTTAATCTGGCTGAATTAGACCCTATCAGCGCCTATATTCATTTAGATGCCTATCTCTTCACCCAAGTGCAACGCCCCCCTAACCCAGAAGATGTTGTGAGACGTTTTGGGAGCAATAGCCCAACCTTTAAGCAGATGGAAAAAACGCTCCTAGACCTATTGGCAAAAATTCGCCATTCCCCAAAACTCGATACATGGCGGGTGCAATGGGCGCGATTATTGAGCAAGGTGTATGGCTCAGATATTACCACCGATGACCTGTTCATCCGCCACACCTATTTGGCACAATTTGCCCGCCTCATTGGGTATGCCTCGTTGCTCAATAGTCAATCAGACATGCCTAATACCCCTCATGCACTCGAAGCAATCCTCAATGGCTCGGCATTTGAGCAATTTGGCATTGGCAATATTGGCGAAAATGATTTTTATAGCTGGGTCTTATTGCCAGAAATTCGGGATGAGGCACTGCCTATCTTTTTTACCCTGATTAATCATCTTGTGGTCTATGACCTCTCGCGCATTGACCAAGACTTGCTCAAACAACTCTATCAGAACCTCGTAGACCCGTCTACTCGTCACGATTTGGGCGAATATTACACCCCCGATTGGCTGGCAGACCTCACCCTAGCCGATATTGATTATAACGCCCCACAAAGCCTATATGACCCGGCTTGTGGCAGTGGCACATTTTTATTCACCGCCATTAAACGGCTCATCTCATCGGGTTTGCGTGGCGAAGAGCTGGTCAAATTTTGCATGAATAATGTCATGGGGACGGATGTACATCCACTGGCGGTGACGATTGCGCGGGTCAATTATTTGCTGGCGCTCTCTAAAGAAATGCAGACAAACACACCACACCGAGATGGTTATTTTATTCCTGTCTATATGGCAGATGCCATGATTAAGCCCAAACAAGGTCAATCTGGCATGTCGCTCAGATTACCCATCAATGGCGAACACGACGAAGCCTTTGAAATCCCGTATGAAAGTACGCTGGATTCTAATAAATTCAGCGAATTAGTGAATAAACTTGAAAGTTATTCAGAGCAAGCCTATAAAGCTAAATCATCCCCTGAATATGCACACTATTTTGAGCAGTTATTGCAAAACACCTATGGATTATCATTTGAAGCAAGCCAAATATGGCGACAAAATTTTATCTTGCTCACCGACCTCAAAATCCAAGACAGAAATGGCATTTGGGCATATATTCTTAAAAATTTGATGTGTCCCATGATTTTTGCCCAAGACAAATTTGATGTGGTGGTGGGCAATCCGCCTTGGCTCAGTTACCGGTATGTTCGCAATGCCGATTATCAACAAGATGTCAAATCACTCTATCAGCATTATCAATTGATTAGAAAAAAAGATGTCAAATTGTTCACCCAAATGGATTTAAGCACCCTGTTTTATGCCATTGCCCGTGACCGTTATCTCAAACCAAATGGCAAAATTGCTTTTGTCATGCCCCGCGCAGTCATTACAGGGGCAAAACAACACCGCCCATTTCAACAAATGGGCTTTAGCCGTGTATTAGACATGGAAAAAGTGTCACCACTATTTAATGTACCGTCTTGTGTCATGATTCAAGATGGGGATTTACATACCGATGCGATACCCAGCATTGCCTATAAAGGCAAATTGCCCCAACATGAGATGGAATTAGATGATGCAAGACCTTATTTAACATCAAAAGAAACAATTACTAGCTTTGTAGATTCCAACATACGAAGTCCACATTATCACCCTAAATTTAACGTCGGTGGTAGTATATTTCCGCGCACACTCAGTTTTATTGCCCGCCCAAAAGCCACTATACCTAGCAGTCCTTTTGTTATCACAGACCCAAGTATCGTAGCCGACTCACATGCACCATATAAAAATATTCAATTAGAGGGTAATTTAGAAAGTCCCTATATTTTCACCACCCTCCTGAGCAAATATCTATATCCATTCGGCTTTCACAAACTAAACACAGTGGCACTACCCCTTGTGATTGAGGATAACAAATTGCAATTTATATGGGGAATGCAATTTGTAGAACGTGATACATTATGGGCTAAAGATTGGTTTGAGGCGGCAGATGCAAAGTGGAACGAACTAAAAAAAGAAGATTCTAAAATGACCCTCTTAGAACGCTGGGATTATCAACGCACTCTAACCAACCAGAATATCAAAGCACCATATAAGTTATTATACAATGCCAGTGGGACAAATATCGCGGCATGTGTGATGAACATTCCAGAGACCGATTTATCGGTATATAACTTGCCTTCAATGGGGTTTGTCATAGATATTAAGACATATTATTGCGATACAACCACATTAGATGAAGCACATTATTTGTGCGCCATCCTCAATGCCCCTTGCACCAACCAAGCCATTAAAGCCTATCAGTCGCAAGGGTTATTTGGTGAAAGAGATATTGGACGTACACCGTTTGAGGCGTGTGCCATTCCGCCATTTGACCCAACCAATGCCGACCATATCGAACTTGCCCGCCTGTCAAAAGAGGCGCATGAGGCGACACTATTCATCAGGACAGCCGAAATTAAAGGGGGCATTGGTGGGATGAGGCGGTTGGCACGAGAATCGGCAGAAGCGCAAATTAATGCCATAGACCTCATAACCCAAAAGGTGTTAGAT
>DAOTUO010000141.1:0-9755 GCA_034436595.1 Anaerolineae bacterium
CTGCGTGGAGAAAGGGGGAGAAACCCATTTTAGGGCAGGTTTTAGCCCCCGCTCCAATTTTTTGGGGAGGGGGTTGGGGGGTTGGGTGAAAACACGTTTAATGATGAGTTATTGACATAATCCTATGAATTTGTTTTCGGTTCTCCATGAGTATATTATTTATTAGGAGGGGATGGGAAAATTTTTGCGACTTCTAATGTAAAATTGGGTAACACATCTTCACCTGATAGAATATCGCCGATTTCAAATTTGCGCTTATTTAAACTACCATCCGACATTGCCCGCCATACATCCACAATTTTTTCTTCTGGATATACAATCCATACTAAAATTGTGCCACTGGTTAAATAGGTTTCAATTTTTTGCATAATTTGGCGCGGCTTCTCACTGGGAGAAATAACCTCTACAGCTAAATCGGGTGCGTTATCAAAGATATTGCCTTCTAATTCGTTAACATGTGTATAACTGATGTAAGCGACATCTGGTTGAAAAGAATTGCGTTTGGATATTCGATATCCTCCATCTGCGCCTGTTACATAACCAAGATTTTTATCAAGTATCCACATATTCAAGAATGAGCCAATGAGCATCGCTACAATAGTATTAATTTTACTTGATGAAGCCATCTCCACTGGCACTCCTTCTATCAATTCCCATCGTTTATCAGCATTTTCTGGCAAATTAACCCATTCTAGAAATTCGTCTATAGTCAGTGTAGTTATTTTAGGCGCTAACATAGTAAATCCTCATCACTAGGGTCATAAACAATATGCCCCTGCATACGATTTATATCTACAATATCACTTTTTCACCAGCCATGCAAAGCCACGCGCACCGAGTGTCACGGTGAGTTTTTTATCACCCGTCACATCGGCAATCCCACCCAGCAGGTCATGCCATGTGCCAGAATCATCCAGTGCAATAGTAGCTTCTGCATCGCCACCGTTGAACACGGCATATAATACCGTGTCGCCCAATGTCCGTTTGATGGCGTATGTGCGCGATTCATCTTCTGCCCAAACGGTTTGTACATCGCCCGTCCGCAATACAGGGGTATGTTTGCGGGTATGGAGCAATTTGGTGAAATAGGCGATGAGGTCATTATCCAGATTATCCCAAGGCATGGTACGGCGGGAATCTTCTTGCATTGTGCCATCAATGGCGGTCTCACTACCATAAAAAATAGTTGGTGCGCCGATATGGGCGAATAAAAACGCCATACATTGCCGATATTTCGCCTTATCACCACCACAGGCATTGATGAGACGGTCTATATCATGCGAATCGAGCAGGTTCATCTGACTCGCCAGCGCGGGCGCAGGGGTATCGCGCATCCATACGTTGAGGCGGTCATCCAGCGCACTTGGAGAGAGTTGGTCATGAGCAAAAAAACCGCGTGTTGCCCACATAAACCGATAATTCATAGTGGCGTTGAACATATCGCCCAGCAGGTAATGGGTGGCATCGCGCCATTCCTCACTAATTGTCCATGCCTCTGGTTTGGTGGCGTTCACTCTATCACGGAATCGTAGCCAAAACTCATCGGTGTTATCAAAAGTCACATCGGTGCGCCAGCCATCAATCCCTTTATTGAGCCAATAGGTTGTCACACTGTTTTCGCCTAAGAAATACTCTTCCATCTCTGGCGATTCGATAAATTCGGGCATGAATCCCATGCCCCACCATCCGCGATAGCCTGTGGGATGAGGGTCAAAGTTGAACCAGCGATAATAGGGCGATTCCACCGAATGATATGCGCCATCCCCATAATTATTGCCAATATCAAAATAGATACTGTCCGATGAGCAGTGATTAAACACGGCATCTAGCACCACTTTGATATTGCGCTTGTGTGCCTCTGCGATAAGTTCATCAAAATCGGTTTCTGTGCCGAGCATGGGGTCTATTTTCATGAAATTAATCGCTTCGTAGCGGTGATTAGTGGATGCCTCAAAAATGGGATTAAAATAAATACATTCCACCCCAAGTTCTGCTAGATAATCTAATTTTTGGATGACACCGCGCAAATCCCCGCCAAAAAAATCGCGCCCAAGCGGAGGCAATTCTGGCAGTTTGTCCCATGCAAGAAGTTGGGGTTCATGCCCATAGACCCCGCGCAAATGCGATTTTGCCTGCTCATCGGATTGGGACTTGGCGAATCTATCGGGGAAAATCTGATACACGGTCATGCCTTTTGTCCATTCGGCGGGCATCCCTGCGGGGTCATATACGGCAATTTTGAATGGTATTTCTGTCCATTCGCCATAAATGGGGCGGTTGCCTGTGTTGGGAATATCACGGCTTTCTACCAGCCGATGCTCCTCAATTTTTTTATCACCCACTATAAAATGATAGGTGACGATAGTGGCTTTCATGGGCAATTGTACGTCTGCCTGCCACTTATTTTTGCCCGCATTGGTCATCATGACGCGCCACGTATAATTGCGACGGGTATCGGTGAGGAAAATTTCTGGGCGTGTATTTACCCCCTCTAATGTGAGTGTGACAGTGCTATTGAGGGGTTGTGCGTGTGGGGGAATGTGAAGCGGGATATTGGGGCGGAGTTTGCGATAAATTTGGTCGGATAATTCGGACATACAAAACCCTTTCGCTGATAATAAAAATAGACATTTTTTCTTATGAATTTTAGCGCCTTTAGGGGTTGTATGCCACTCCCCACAGGGGTAATTTGTGGGGAGTGGGGGTTTATCTTATTGCACCTGATAGGCGGTTTTGGTCGCCAATAATTTTTCATACGTGGCGGGTTTGATGGGGGCTACCCGTGACGAAATGGGATTGCTACCATTTCTTTTTGCGCCCATATCGGTCATGAGCGAATCTATATAGCGGAAATGATAGGGTGCGACACATAACCCATTATATTCGGTGGCGATGGGGCGTTCTGTCCGTCGCCATTGGCACATTTCATCAATCTCACGATTCATTTCGGTGGCATTTGGCTTATGGGTGAGTTGGTCGTCCATATAGTGCAACAACCAATTTGAGCCAATTTCGGCGGTGAGGGTGGTGACGAAACTGCTGTTATAGCCGATGAAGCCTATATGGGGCAGATTTGGATTGACAATTGACCGATACAGGCGCACCATGCCATCTTCTGCCAAAAATTTCTGTTGCAATTCGGGCGATAAAAAAGGTATTTTGCGCGTCCAACCGGTTGCCATAATGATCACATCGGCATCTACCCGTTCTCCGTTGGTGAGGATGACTGTTTTACCCTCATAATGGTCAATCGTGCCACGAATTGCCGTCAATTTGCCTTCGCGTACTGCCTTATAAAAGCCCTTTGTTTCGATACTCAAGCTACAGCTAATTTGTGATTCAATCGGCGCATCTGGTAGCATATCACATTTTTTGAGGCGGAATTGTCTTTTGAGGAGCAGTTCTAACATGCGCCAATTGCCCCAGACGAGTGGCTTGCCAACACGATGCAGGAATCGTTCTTTGCCTGTCGCCCGATAGGGTGGGAATAGGGCTTCTGATGCGCGTGAGAAAAGGATATTTTTTAGATTAATGGTGTTGGCAAAGAAATAGGGGACTTTCCATGTCGGTTTGCGATAGACCAACGTTGTTTGGGTGGCGTGTTCTTTAATGGCATTCATGGCGACATCTGTGGCAGATTTAGAAAATCCCAGCACTAAAACCCGTTTGCCTTTTACCATACTGGTATCGGTATATTGGGATGAATGGACGACTTGCCCGCCTGTAGCTAAAAATTCTTCATATCCCGCATGTTGAATGGCGTTGGGGTTGCTAAATGTGCCATTGCACACCACCACAAAATCGAATGATTGGGTAGCGGTTTTTCCGCCTGCGGTCTCTGTAGAGACATCCCAGCCAGCTTTGCCGTCTGTGCGTTCTATGATGCTCATAACACTGGTACTGAAATGAATGAAGGGGCGAATATTGAAATGGTCTACATAATTGTTGAGGTATTGATGCACTTGTGCGCCAGAGGGCCATTCTGGAAAGCCTTTTGGCATGGGGAAGTCGCTATAACGATATAAATCACGCGGGGTTTGTGTTTGTATCCCTGGATAAGACCGCGAGAGTTCCCATACACCGCCCAAATCTGCACCCCGTTCATAGACGGTTACATCATGCCCTTTGGTACGGAATGTTTTGGCTGTGACAATGCCACTGATACCAGCACCGACAATACACACACTTTTTTTGCTCACTGTACTCATTTTGGTTCTTTCTCCCATTGGTGAATGCTCAATATGTCACCATCGTATCGTAATAGGCGTTAATTAAGCGTCAATCGTGGGAGTTTTGGCGGGTAAATTTATTTTTACCCGCCAAAATGGTGTAAAAAACGGTTTATCCTTCAAATACCAATGCGCTGGCACGGGGCAAATCTATGATAATTTCGCCGTTGGTCACGGTGACTGCTTGACCCGTGAACACCTCACGTAGCTGTGTGCCATCGGCATATCCGCCGTGTGATACGCCCAAATGCACTGCATGAATCGCCGTTTTGCCACGATGCCCAATGACCAATAGGCGTTGTTCTGCCGATTGACGCACAAATGCCCATGTATCCCCATAAGCAGATAAATCTTGGTGTCCGCCGTTGATGAGCGCAGGTGCCGTTTTGCGGAAATTTATCCACTGTTGATGATATGCCAGTAGGTCTTTATCCCATTGGCTATCATCCCAGGGCATGGTCTTACGATTATCGGGATCGCGTTTGCCGTCTAGCCCAATCTCGTCGCCATAATAAATACAGGGGACACCCGGATAGGTCAGCAACAACGCCACACCGAGTTTCATGAGGTCTTTGTCATGTTCGACAATATTCAAAATGCGGGTGGTGTCGTGACTGCCCAATTGGTGAAATTGTTGGCGGGCAATCACCCACGGGACAGAGGCGCGAAATTGTGCCAATTGTTCCACAAAGGCGTTGGTGGGATTGTAATAGCGTGGGCGGTTTGGTTCTGCATCTTGTCCCAGATAATAACCACTGAGCCAATGCCATAGGGGAATATTAAAGCCCTGATAATTCATGGTGGCATCGAGTTCTTCGCCCTGAAGATGAATGGTGCCATCAAAAAAATGTTCCCCAAACAAATAGGCTTCTGGGTTGGTTTCTTTGACAGCACGGCGTATCCCACGCCCCACCTTGTGGCTAAATTGCACCCCGCCTTGACGGGCGGTCATATTTAGCACATCCAAACGCCATCCATCTATGTGATAGGGTGCTTTGAGCCAATGGCGCAACACGGAATCTTCGTTTTCATACATCCACTGGCGCAATTTTTCGCTTTTATAATTCAGTTTGGGGAGCGATTTGACATTGAGCCACGAATGATAATTGTGTGGATGCTCATGGAAAGTAAAAAATTCGGCTGTATCGGCATTTTCATCAGCTTGCGCTGCCAAAAACCAGACGTGTTTATCGCCTGTGTGATTGGGCGTGACATCCAAAATAATTTTCATCCCGCGCTCGTGCATAGCTTGGGTGAGGTTTATCAGACCTTGCTCGCCACCCAAATGCGGGTCTATTTCGTAAAAATCTTCGATGTTATAGCGATGGTTGCTATTGCTGGTGAAAATTGGTGTGAGATAAATAGCGGTGATGCCCAATGCTTGCAGATAATCGAGTTTTTGTTGGATACCGACCAAATCGCCACCGAAAAAATTCAGATTACCTGTCTCATGATAGGTCTTTGGGGTTTCGCCCCATGCTTGCACCGTCACCTGAAATTCGCGTTTTGACCATTCACCCGGTTTTGGGGTGAGCGATGGGTCGCCATTGGCGAATCTATCGGGGAAGATTTGATAAAACACACTATCGGGCAACCATGATGGCGCGGCAAAATCGGCTAGGAGCTTAAAATCGAACCATTCGGGTGAATTGACATGACTCATACCGAGGGCGTTGTAATAATAAAATCCTTCGGTGGGAGAGACAATCAGAAACCGATAGGGGTTGCGGGGCATGGTGACAGAGAAACTTGCCACCCACAATTCATGATTGGGATGGGTGCTATGATGCTTCATCTCTTCTAAATGATTTTCACCATCGGGCGCGGTACGCAAGAAAATGCGCTCAATGGGCGCATTTTTTGGTGTGCGGAGATATGCCTGTACCACCTCGCCCAATTTTGGGGTGGGGTTAGACAGATATAAAGCCGACCCATCATGGTGAATGGCATGTGTCCAATGCGTATCGGTCATGAATTCTTATCCTTATCCTTCATCGTTATCGTCTTTGGCAGGGTCGCCATAGACCTCGCCTTGTTGGTCTGCACGGCGTTTATACAGCCATGTCAGATAGGCGAGGTGGTCATCGTAATTTGCTTTGAATATATCGCCTGTAAAACGCCACCCCCAATTGCCACTCTCCCGCCCGGGGGTATTCATACGGCTATCTGCACCATAGCCCAAAATATCTTGCATGGGGGCGATGAAGGTATTCGCCGCCGATGCCATGCCCAAGCGGATGAGCGCCCAATGGGGTTCGATGACCTCTTTATCTATATAGGCAGATAAAAAGCGTCGTGCGCCGTCATCGGCTTCTTTTTGCCACCAACCGAGTGTGGTGTTATTGTCGTGTGTGCCACTATAGACCACACTATTATTGACAAAATTATGAGGCAAAAAGGGATTTTCTGGGTTGCTCCATGCGAATTGCAAAATTTTCATACCGGGCAGATTAAATTGGTCGCGGAGTTCGATGACCTCTTTGGTAATATCGCCCAAATCTTCTGCGATGATGGGCAGGCTATCCCCAAGTGCTTTTTGGATGGCGTTGAACAGGTCTATGCCAGGGGCTTTGACCCATTTGCCATATTTTTTGGTGGCGTGTTTTTCGGGATTGGTGGTGACTTCCCAATAGGCTTCAAACCCACGGAAATGGTCAATCCGCACATAATCCACCGTTTTGAGTGTGAACGCCACACGGTCTATCCACCATTGATAGCCAATTTCTTTCATGGCATCCCAGTTATACAACGGATTCCCCCAATATTGCCCCGTTTTGGCAAAATAATCGGGTGGGACACCCGCCACAACGGTTGGATTGCCTTTGGGGTCTAGGTTAAATAAGGTGCGGTTGCCCCATACATCACTACTGTCGTGCGCGACAAAAATGGGAATATCGCCCACAATTTTGACACCCACATTATTGGCATAGGCTTTGAGGTCTTCCCATTGGTTAAAAAATAGCCATTGATAAAATTCGTGCTTGGTAATTTCATCGGCAAGACGTTCTTTGGCGGTGGCGAGTGCCTCTGGATTTTTTAGCGCCAAACCTTCATCCCATTCGACCCATGGTCTGCCGTTGTGGTCGTTTTTGAGGGCGATAAACAGCGACCAATCTGGCAACCAGTGGTTATTATCATCGCGCCATTTGTCGAATATTTTCTTTTGGGCGGCGGTGGCTTTGGATTTGAAGCGGGTATAGGCGAGTGCCAAAATTTTGGCGTGGTATTCGATGACAGGTCCAAAATCTATTGTATGGACGGGGAAATTGGGTGTGTCTGCGAGGTCTGAATCCACCAGCCAGCCATCATTGACCAAATAATCGAGGCTGATGAGGTTGACATTCCCCGCAAATGCCGAGAGGCACTGATAGGGCGAATCACCATAGCCAGTGGGACCCAATGGTAGCACTTGCCACAACGATTGATGTGCCTTGACCAGCCAATCTACAAAGTCGTAGGCAGATTTGCCAAGATCGCCAATGCCATATTTTGCGGGGAGCGCTGTGGGGTGCAAAAGGACACCGCTTGCGCGTGGGAAAAGTGTCATAAATGGGCTTCCTTTCAAAAGTGGTTAAAAAGAATTTTATTCATCACAGAATCGTAGCCCATAATAGAAAGGGTTTCAATGTGGGTATTAAGGCAGAATGAACAAATCTATGAGGCAGTTTCCCAAAGCGAGACAATCGTTTGGCGTACAGCTTTGATGAGGGGTTCATGTTGCCGATGTGTGGCACAAACAAGCGATAATGGGCTAAAAATGGGTTCACATTGCCAGATATAAATCGCACCGTTTTGTGCCTCTTCATGGGCTTCACTGGCTACGACCAATGATAACCCAATCCCCGCTTTGACCAATGCGATGCGGGTGGCATCGTCATCGGTTTGGATATTGGGCTGATAGTTTAAGTTGTGTTCCTCAAAAATAATATTGGTCAAGGTCTGAAAAGGGCAGTCGAGTTCTGTCCCAATCCACGGCAATTGTGATAAATCTGACCATGTGGCATTTTCTAGTTGTGTCTGCCATGCGACAGGCGCGGCAACCGCCACCTCGACATTGGCAAGCGGATAGCGGGTGAGTTGAGGGTCGTTTATCTCGCCAAAGATAAACCCCAAATCCATCTCGCCAGATTTGACACGGGCTAAATTTTTCCCTGTATAGCTACTGACAATTTGCAAATCAATCCCCGCACAATTTTGTCGAATATCTGTCACCCATTTTGACACCCGCAAAAATGAGGGTTGTGAATTTAACCCGATTGTCACCTGTCCGATGAGGCTCGATTGAATTTCGGTGGCATAATTTGCCAGTTCTTGGGCAGAACGCAGAGTCTTTTGGGCTTTTTCGTGGAGCAAACGCCCGCGCTCGGTGATTTGCATCCCGCGTGATGTGCGCTGAAAGAGTTGTACACCCAGTTCATCTTCTAGCGACTTAATCGTCATGCTGATGGATGATGGCGTGCTAAACAAACGTCGTGCGGCGCGGGTGATATTTTCTTCTTCAGAGACAATCACAAACACTTGCAATTGATGGAGTTCCATTTGGGGTTATCCTTGGTCTTATCCTAATGACACATTATCTTTTGGGAAAAATCCATGCAATGCTCATTTTCTGTGTAATTTGGTTCATAAGAGTTCTCCAAAGTTTATTCTTATTATTATACGCGAATTTTTGCAGAATGGCGCGTTCATTTTTATCAAACGCTGTGTTCAGAAAATAGCAGATACTGGCAGTCAAAAACGCGCATATACTATAAAAATCGTTCTAAAAGAGAGGATGTGTCATGAGCCACCCGCCATTAAGAGTTCTGCAAACACCCCCCGCCACTAGCCAAGAGGCGTTAGAATTTTTTAGTCGCAAATTGCGTCACGAGACCGACCCGTCTGATGTGTATCATGACATCCAAACAGGCAATGCCAATTTTGTGTTGGTAGATGTGCGTAGCCCAGAGTCGTATGCGCGGAGTCATGTCCCGTGGGCTGTGAATATCCCCACCAACACCATCACCGCCGAGCGCATGGCAGACTATCCCGATGACACGATTTTTGTGCTGTATTGTTGGGGACCTGGGTGCAATGGTGCGACCAAAGCCGCAATCAAACTTAGCACGTTGGGGCGTGCTGTTAAAGAGATGATTGGTGGTATTGAATATTGGGAAGACCGAGAACGTTATCCAGTGGAAAGGAACACGGATGAACAACTATAAGACACAAACACAATTTTGGCAGGTGATTTCTGCTGTCATTGTTTTGGTGCTTATCTTTTTGGCATTTGTCGCAGTCACATTTGTCTAAGATTCGCCCCATAACCTAGCTCATATTGAGGCACATCCAGTAGCGATGTGCCTTTTTTATTTGTGTGACTGGTGCATTTCAATTTGGGGCGGGTAATTTATTTTATGGTTTTCGGACGCGATATAAGGCTTGTCCGTAGTTAAAAAGGCAAAATAGGATAAAAATAGCGTGTATGTTACCTGCCGACGGGCGGTGAACCACCCGTCTGACCGTCTGAAACCCCGTGAACGGGGT
>DAOTUO010000142.1:0-60556 GCA_034436595.1 Anaerolineae bacterium
AGTCATAGACAGCAAAATGTACCAGCCTTGCAATTCTTTGTCAAGGGGCAAATATGTTAATAGAGGTGTTCTTGTCTATCGCAAGCATACTGCTTTATAAGAATAATGTCAAGCGGGTTATTTTAGGGTAATGTTATTTATCGCATCTACATGCGTTATATCAATCTAATTCACTGTATATATGACGGATGAGGCTCATAAGAGTCATCCGCCACACGTATATATCGTTATAAATTAGTAGCCCAACACCGCGACTACATCGGATACAGATTTGGAACTCTTGGCGAGCATGGCAGTTTCTTCATCGTTCAATTGCATTTCGATGACTTTTTCCACGCCACCAGCACCTAATACCGCAGGCACACCGACATAGAGGTTGGTATAGCCATATTGACCATTGAGGTATACAGCAGAAGGAATGACACGTTTTTGGTCGTTGAGAATGGCTTCCACCATATCCACAGCACCAGCCGCAGGCGCATACCACGCACTCACGCCAATCAATCCCACAATTTCGCCACCACCCTTGCGGGTACGCTCGATGATAGATTGCAGACGTTCTTCGCTCATCAATTCACGGACAGGAATCCCTGCCACAGAGGTATGACGAGGCAGTGGCACCATTTCATCACCATGTCCACCCAATACGATACCGTGAATGTCTTTCACACTCACACCCAATTCCATCGCAATGAAGGATTTATAACGGGCAGTATCCAATGCGCCAGCCATACCCACCACGCGGTTGGCGGGGAATTTGCTTTCATTCAATGCCACATGACACATCGCATCCAATGGATTGGACACAATCACCAACACCGCATTAGGGGAATGTTTGGCGACTTCGCGGGCAACCTCACCCACGATAGATTGATTGGTCTTGACCAAATCATCACGACTTGGAAATTGACCCGTCACGGGGTCTTTTTTGCGGGGGACACCTGCGGTAATCACCACCACATCAGAATTGGCGGTTTCGGCATAATCTTTTGTGCCAACCACTTTGACATCGGTACGCAAAATGGGGGTGGCTTCAAATAAATCCAACGCCTTACCTTTTGCCGCGCCTTCTACAATATCTACCAATACCACATCTGCCAATTCTTTGACAGCAATCCACACTGCACAAGTAGAACCGACATTCCCTGCACCAACTACGGTTACTTTTCTACGACCCATGTTGATAATATCTCCTATAGGGTTATTCAATCCAATTAAATCCACATGCGCCACATCTATCTATCGCACATGACCAAACACTAGTTAAACCTTTGGCGCACCTTTGAAAATCTCTGGTGACGCTTTATCGGCAAATTTGGCAAAGTTCTTCTTAAACATCTCCACCAACGCCTGCGCTTTGGCATCGTAGGCATCTTTGTCTGCCCATGTGTTGCGCGGATTGAGAATATCACTCGGCACATCTGGCACTTGGGTGGGAATCATAAACCCAAAGAAGGGTTCTTCTTCAAATGATACATCATTCAATTCCCCATTGAGTACCGCATTGATAATACGGCGTGTGTGCTTGAGCGACATACGCTTCCCTACCCCATACACACCACCTGTCCAGCCTGTATTCACCAGCCAAACATGCGAGCCGTGTTTCTTGATTTTCTCTGCCAGCAATTCAGCATAGACAGTCGGGTGCATGGGCATAAAAGGTCCGCCAAAGCACGCACTAAATGTCGCGGATGGTTCTGTCACACCGCGTTCTGTCCCTGCCACTTTTGCCGTATAGCCACTAATAAAATGATACATGGCTTGCTCTGGAGTCAATTTTGCCACAGGTGGCAACACCCCAAACGCATCGGCAGTGAGAAAAATGATATTTTCTGGATGCCCCGCACGACCTGTTTCACTAGCATTGGGAATAAACCCAATGGGGTACGAACAGCGTGTATTCTCGGTATATCGCGCATCATTAAAATCAGGTGAACGGTCTTCGTTCAATGGCACATTTTCTAAAATCGTGCCGAACATTTTTGTGGTCGCATAAATCTCTGGTTCACCTTCCGCGCTGAGGTTAATGGTCTTGGCATAGCACCCGCCCTCAAAATTGAAGATACCATCTTCACTCCAACCATGTTCATCATCGCCAATTAATACGCGGGATGAATCGGCGCTAAGAGTTGTTTTCCCTGTGCCACTCAATCCAAAAAACACCGCCGCTTTGCCATCCATACTATGATTGGCAGAGCAGTGCATCGGCATAATTTTTTGCAATGGTAATAAATAATTTAATACCGAGAAAATCCCTTTTTTGACCTCACCCGAATACAGCGTACCACCCACGAGGATAATCTTTTTCTCCATGTTCAGGACGATGAATGTGCCTGTGCGTGTGCCATCTTCATCGGGCTTAGCAATCAGGCTTGGGGCGGCGAGGATGGTGAATTGTGGGTCATGATGAGCAAGTTCATCGGGGGTTGGGCGCACAAACATATTCCATGAAAATAAAGCATGATACGCCACTTCACTCACCAACCGAATGGGTAAGCGATAACGTGGGTCTGCCCCACCAAACGCATCCAATACATATAAATCGGATTGATGGCTTAAATGATTGAGTACCTTGCGATGCAATCTATCAAACACCTCTGGTGAAATTGCCTGATTAACATCACCCCACCAAATATGCGAATCCGACTCTGACCCCTCAACTTTGACAAAAAATTTATCTTTGGGGCTACGTCCCGTATATTGACCTGTGAGTACCCGTAATGCCCCTGTATTGGTGAGTTCTGCTTCACCATTCCGCACAGCATGTTCGTATAATTCGGCGGGGGTCAAATTCCAATGCAAGTTCACACGGCGCACATCGGCTACAGAGAGTCCAACACTTTCTAATCCTGTGTTGTATGGTTGTTTGGCATACATAATAACGAGAGAGCCTCCTCAAAATGACTAGATTAAAAAATTTTATCAAATATTTTTTAAGTACCACAAGCTATTTTAAGCTATGTAGCGTACTTTCTCTAGTGACTAATGGCATAAAGACTTGTGATATTCATCGAAATATCAGGCGCGGATACCCTTGCCTTTAGGCATGGGGATGCTTACCACTTTTGTACAATATGCATAGTTTATTATAGACAAGATGAGTATGGATATATAGGCTTGACACCATCCCCGCAAAAGTGGAAAATTTTTGGTAGAATAATAAAAAGATAGTCAGCAGAAACATCACCTATAAAGGAAATGATATGGCAACCGAAACCAATACACCCGCACATAACACTGGAAATAACAGCCTCACGCTTGGATTATCGTTATTGGGCGGGTTGGGCATGACCTTGATGATTGTCGGCGCAGGCATTGGGGTCATCGGTGGCGAAAATGCCGATTCCACCATCGTTGGCATTTTTGTATTAAGTGGCTTGTTAATGCTCATCAGTGGCATTGGCGCGTGGTTGGCGGTTGTGCGTCCATGGGAAAATTTTGATGACATCAACGAGGCACACTATCATGGGCATCACCACGAAGAGGCACATCACGAAGCCAGTGAAGATCTGTTGGCACTCGATGCGAGTGAACCACAACACAGCCTGCCAGAAACGACACTCTAAATTATGCCACGTCCCCAAATTCCACAACGCCAGCCGATTGGTGATTCTTTCAGTGGCGTTGTGCTAAAAATCGAAAATGCCAATAAAACCCAATCATGGGGTCTTTTGGCATCCATCACAACACCCACAGGCATAGCACATCTGTCGGGCGAATTCATCATCCGTTATGGGGTGCGTTATCTGGGAAAACCTCACATTTCGGTTGTACCAGGGCTGGTCGCCTCAGATTATGGCGATATGATGACGGGTGAAATGGCATGGGAATTTATCTATAAAAAAGGACTCGCCTTCCCACGCACCGATGTTTTGGGCTATCGTAATGATGGTGTAGATGAGATGATAAGCATGAAATATCTCGATACCGTCATCCCGCCCCAAGTGTTGGTATTCCCAGATGGGGTTGCTACCGTCCCAATCATGCCCATTGTGGCACTCATTGCCCCGCTAGAGGTCGCCCAGAAAATGCCATCGCGCCTCTTAGATTATCTACCCAGATTTGACACCTTAGAAGAATGGAACCCTGAATGACCAACGACATAGACGATATTTTTAGTGATGACCTGCCTCCAGACCATCGTTCTGGATTTGTGGCAGTAGTGGGTCGCCCCAATGTGGGCAAATCTACCCTTATCAATCGCATTTTGGGGCAAAAGATTGCCATTGTGACAAATAAGCCCCAAACCACGCGCAAACGCCAAATTGGTATTTATACCAATGAAGGCGGTCAGTTGATGCTGGTAGATACCCCAGGTCTTCACCGCCCTCATCATAAATTGGGCGAATATATGATAGAAACGGCAGAATTTGCCATTCAAGATGCAGACCTCATCATGTGGGTACTCGATGCCAGCGCCCCCCCACAAGATGCAGAGACCTATATCGCAGAGACCCTCATGCGCCTCCGTCCAGAAGCACCTATCGTTTTGGTGTTAAATAAAGCCGATTTGCTACCCAATGAACCCGATTTAACCGCCCACACCGCCCTAATTCCGCACATAGATGCTATCCGTGTGAGCGCCATGACGGGCGATGGTGTAGATGGCTTACTCGCATTTATTATGGAGCAAATGCCACTCGGTCCGCGTTATTACCCTGCCGACCAAGTGAGCGAAGTGAATATGCGCTTTATCGCCGCCGAAATCATCCGTGAGCGTATCATCGAAAATACCGAGCAAGAAATTCCCTATTCGGTAGCAATCGAAGTAGAAGAATACAAAGAACGCTCAGACGATTTGACCTATATCAATGCCACAATTTATGTTGAGCGCGAGTCGCAAAAAGGCATTATGGTGGGCAAGAATGGCAAAAAGATTAAAGAGATTGGCATACAAGCCCGACAAGCACTTGGCGAAACCACAGGCACACGCATCTATTTAGATTTGCATGTCAAAGTGCTAAAAGATTGGCGGAGCAACCTCCCCTTCTTACGTCGTTTGGGATACCGAATGAGTCGTGAGGAAGATAAATAATGATAGATATTGCTATCAATTATTCCCGCCAAGCCGCCAAATTATATGAATCGGGGCAAATTCAGCTAGACTATTTCAAATGTCCTGCATGGGATGACCTCATTGCGGAAGCACGGGCAGTTTTACCCGCTTATGTCCATTTTCCGTTGCGTGTAGGGCGTGGTATAGTGATGGATACAGAGAAAAAAGCACCCGCAGATTTTTCTCGTATCGAAAAACTTCTCACCATGAGCGATACGCCCTGCGTTAATATTCACTTTTCGCCATTTGATAGTGATTATCCCGAAATTGCCTATGACAGCCTCGCTACAAACGATATTGAACTGGTAGTCGAAAATAGCATTAAGGCGATTAATCAATTGGTAGAAAAATTTGGCGCGGATAAAGTTTTGGTAGAAAATGTGCCAAGTGTCAAGCACTCACACATGCTTTGTGCGCTCTATCCAGATGTCATCACCCGTGTGATTGATGAGACCAATACCACCCTACTATTCGATATTTCGCACGCCCGCCTATCTGCCCATCGGTTGGGCATGAATGAGTATCAATATATTCGCGGGTTGCCACTCAAGCAAGTCCAAGAAATGCACGTCACGGGCATCACCCGCATAGATGAAACACACCTAGATATGCTCAATGAGCGCGGGTTATCGGACACGATTTTTCATAAATTGGCGGGGGAATTGATTGACCATGTACCATTTACCCCGCCCGACTGGGATATTACTGCATGGGCATTTGAGCAGATACACTCTGGGGCATGGCACAAGCCGTGGGTGGTGGCATTTGAATATGGCGGGGTTGGGGGTGTTTTTGAAGCACTCAGCGACTCTGCTACTATTGCCGACCAAGTTCCACGCCTCTATCGCATGGCAAAAAATCGGCATCTGAGCCACAATTCTGCCTAACTAGCGATTTCGATGAGCGCCATCAATATGGCGCTCATGGCTCTCATCCCCAAAAAGATAAAACGCAAACAGCCTAATATAGAATTATGCCTTTATGCCCATTAGATACTCTCGCCCGCCATCACAATCACGATGCATTTGGTCTATAAGGGCTTGCAGGCTATCGAATTTAGCCTCTGGGCGCATAAATTTCTCAAATGTGACATACAGTATCTCACCATAAATATCGCGGTCAAAATCGAGTAAATACGATTCTACCGTCACCCCCCGATACCCAAATGTGGGACTAATGCCGACATTGGTCATCGCCATAAACCGTTCTCCGTTAAGCGTTGCCCACCCCGCATAAATGCCATTGGCGGGGATAATATGCCCTTCCCATACAGCCATATTCGCGGTGGGAAAACCCAATTCACGCCCACGTTTCATACCATGAATCACTTCACCAGATAGGGTATAACTACGCCCCAGCCACTCGCGCACTCGCGCCACATCCCCCCTTTGGAGGGCATCCCGAATGAGAGTGCTACTAATCACCCCACCCGCAATTTCGCTCTGTATCATGTCCACCACTTCAACAGAAAAGCCTTTTTGCTCCCCTGCCGATTGCAAAAACGCTACATTGCCCTCGCGCTTATAACCCAGCGCGAAATCTTCCCCCACCCACAATTTTTGTGGATGCAAATGATTGATAAGCAACTCGACAAAATCGGATGCCCGCATGTGGCGAGTCTGTTCATCAAATGGGTGTGTGACCACATAATCCACACCCAAATTGAGCAAATACTCAGCACGCTGTTCGGGATGAGTGAGATAATAGCGCCCCTCTAACCCACGTAGCACAATATCGGGATGCGGAAAAAATGTGAGTACCACCGCCAACCGCCCCGTTGAATGGGCATGTTTGACCAATTGCTTAATCAGATGCTGATGCCCCTTATGCACCCCGTCAAATACACCAATCGTAATCACTGACGCTTGAAGCAAATGAACATTCGAGATGTCGTAAATATGGCTCATGGAGTGTCCTTATTCAGAAGCCGATGCAAACACTTTATGGGGTCGCCACCCGTCATTTTCTGCGCGTAATAATGCGATAAATTTGCCATCTGGGGAATATGCCCGCCCAAATTCGCCCACGGGAACAGGTGCATGAAGCGGATTTCTGCCGTGTAGGATATGGTCACTATCTGTCGTATCCAATTTCACACAGGGCATATCTGCCAATGCTGTATTTTCATCTACCAAACAGGTTTTCCAATCAGGGTTAGTTAATAATGATTCTAAATCATGTGCTTCAGACAGGTCAAATGCCCCGCTACTTACGCGGATAAGCCCTGTCAAATGCGCCCCAACACCCAACACCTGCCCCATATCATACGCCAAACTACGGATATATGTCCCAGACCCACAACGAATTTCGATATGTGCGGTTGGCGGGTTGAATTGGGCGATAACAAGACTGTGGATGGTCACAGGGCGGGGTTCTAGTTCTATCGTTTCGCCTGCACGGGCAAGGTCATATAATTTTTTGCCATCACGTTTGAGGGCGCTATACATCGGCGGGATTTGCAAAATATCGCCTGTAAAGCGTGGCAATATCGCCTGAATATCGGCTTGTGTGAGATGAGAAGCATCAGCAGTGGCGGTGATTTGCCCTTCGCTATCATAGGTATCGGTGGTCTGACCAAAGCGGATTTGTGCCATATACGTTTTTTGATTGTGCATGACGTAATCGCTCAAACGAGTAGCATCTCCCATACAAAGCACTAAGACCCCTGTGGCTAAGGGGTCTAATGTGCCAGCATGACCGACTTTTTTGATTTTGAACACCCGCCGAGTTTTTGCCACCACATCATGGCTAGTCATGCCTAGCGGTTTGTTGATATTCAAAAACCCGAATATCTCAGCCAATGGTCAATGTCCCTTGTTTTGCCGCTTCAATGAGCATCGGAATCACCCGTGCTTTCACCTCATCTAGCGTACCATCCACTGTCGCGCCTGCCGCCTGAACATGCCCGCCCCCACCCAACGCAAATGCCACACCAGACACATTAAAGCCTGATTTGGCACGCATACTCACATTGATTTTTCCACCTTCAACTTCTTTGAATACAACGGCAATGATTGCCTCATCCACTTTGACCAAAAAACCGACCAATCCCAGGTCATTGGCTTCTGTCATGCCCACACGATGAGCATCTTCTAGCGTGACATGCGCGGATAACAACCCACCCTCATGCAATTCAGCCGTTGCCAACGCATAGCGCCATACCAATAACGCATCAAATGGACGGTTATCCAACGTGCGAGCAGTCACTTCTGCCAAAGATGCACCCGCACCTATTAATTTTTGGGCGATGGAGAGTGTATCGGCGGTGACATTGCTGGTACGAAAGCCAAGTGTGTCTGTGACCAACCCCGTGAGCAATGGCAAGGCAATCGCTGTATCCAATGGTAAGTTCATTGTCTCTAGCCAACGGAAAGCAATCTCTGTGGCAGACACGGCGATGGAATCCACCAAAAACACATCACCAAACATCGTATTGGTAGCATGATGGTCGAGGTTAATCACCTTTTGGCTATGAGCGCGTCCGTATGCGCCACAATCCCCAGTGCGTGGCTCATCGCTGGAATCTGTGGAAATCATCACATCCCATTCGCCCTCGGTCAATTTGCTGTGAACGAGGTCGCTATTGGGTAAAAATGCCATGTAGCTATCTACTCCCCCATCCACCGCACAATCCACATCTTTGCCGAGTGAACGCAAACCATTTGCCAAACCGAGCATAGACCCAAACGCATCACCATCTGGCGAAACATGGGTGACAATCAATATCTTTTGGGCAGATTGAATCAGCGATGTGGCTTCTGCCCAGTCGGTGCGTCTAATCGAGGTCATCAAACTCGTCACTTTCCTCATCGGCAAAATCGGCATCATCATCGGCATTTTCTTCTATTGGCGCAGGTGGAATATTCAGCTTTGCCAAAAGCTGGTTCATACTCTCACCCCGTTGTAGGGTTTCATCCCAATGAAAATGCAATTCGGGCGTATTTCGCAACTGAACCCGCTTGCCCACTTCACGGCGCAAATAGCCTGTGGCACTTTTTAACCCCTTCATCACTTGTTCTTCGCGTGATTCATCACCCAATGCGTTAACATACACATCGGCAAACATCAATTCTGGGTCTAAATTTACTTCGGTGATGGTCACATTATACAAACGGGGGTCAGATACTTCTCTGCGGAGGAGTTCACTCAGAATGGTCTGAATCCGCTCTCCAACACGTCCTTGTTTAATAGACATAATGGTGTCCTTTCGTTAGTATATGGGGCAGGTTGTCCTGCCCCATACCATATTTGATTGATTAATTGACGCGCTCCATAACGAAAAATTCGATGCGGTCGCCAACATGAAAATCACTAAATCCATCGAGAGAAATCCCGCACTCAAAGCCAGTACGCACTTCACGTACATCGTCTTTCATGCGTTTGAGTGAGCTAATGCTCCCCTCTTCAAAAATGATTTTGCCAGAACGCCGTACCCGCGCTTTGGCATTACGACGGGCTTCGCCTTCGAGGATATAACTCCCCGCGATATTGCCTTTAGAGATGCTAAAGACTTGGCGCACTTCTGCCACACCAATCGTCTTGGGGGCAAATACAGGGGTAAGCATCCCTTTGAGCGCCAATTCCATATCTTCTAGCAATTTGTAGATGATGGTATAACGCCGAATATCCACATGCTGAGTCTCTGCGGAGCGTTTGGCGGCATTATCTACCGTCACATTAAAGGCGATGACAATAGCGCCAGAGGCACTTGCCAGCATAATATCATTTTCGCTCACATTACCCACATCAGAGAGCAAAATACGCACTTTAATACCTTCGGAATTGGTATTCGAGAGGTCGCCTAATGAATTGACCAGTGGCTCTAATGACCCACGCACATCGGCTTTGACAATCAGATTGAGTTCTTTTTTGGAACTCGAATTGAGTTGTGCAAAAATATCTTCTAGGGTGACTGCCCGACCCGCTTTTTGTATTACTTCGCGGTTGGCATAGCGGTCTTCAACAATTTCACGCGCAGTTTTATCATTCTTGACCTTTTCAAAGGTCTCGCCGGGCATTGGCGGTGCATCTAATCCCAAAATGGAGACAGGGGTAGAAGGAGTCGCTTCGTCTACTGGTTTGCCTGCTTGGTCATACATCGCTTTAATGCGTCCATGACTCATCCCCACAACAATCACATCACCACGATGCACTGTCCCATTGAGGACAAGCAGGGTGGCAATCGTCCCGCGAGAGGGGTCAATCCGTGCTTCAATGACAATCCCTGTGGGATCTGCTTTGGGGTTTGCGATGATTTGTTGGTCATCTGCCACCAGCAAAAGGGCTTCTAATAAATCCTCGATGCCCTCACCTTTGGTCGAATTAACAGGCACCATGAGCGTATCACCATCCCAATCATCAGGGATGAGTCCAAGCTCAGATAATTCTTGTTTCACACGGTCAATATTGGCATTACGCTTATCAATTTTGGTGATTGCCACCACAATCGGCACATTTGCCGCCCGCGCATGATTAAGTGCCTCACGGGTAGTTGGCATGACACCATCATCCGCCGCCACGACCAAAACCGCAATATCTGCCCCATTTGCCCCACGCGCACGCATGGCGGTGAACGCCTCATGACCAGGGGTATCTAAAAAGGAGAGTTGCCGTCCTTCATGATTCACCATATAAGCACCGATATGTTGGGTAATCCCACCTGCTTCGCCATCTGCCACATTACTTTTGCGGATGGTATCAAGCAAGGTTGTCTTGCCATGGTCAACATGCCCCAAAATAGTGACGATGGGTGGGCGGCGTTCCAAATCGGATGTTTTTTCGGTGGTATACACTTTGCGCCAAGATTGCGTGCTATTAGCAACGCGCTTTTGGGCTTCTTCTGCGGCGGCAATCGCACTTGCCGATTGCGCCTCATAACCAAATTCTTCCAAAACAATAGCGGCGGTATCATAATCTATCTGTTGATTGATAGATGCCATAATACCACTGCTAATGAGGCGTTTCATCACCTCAATAGGACTGGCAGAAATAAGTTCCGCCAACTGACGTACTGTGAGAAAATCTGGAACTAAAACAATTTGTTTTTCCTGAGCCATAAGACCTCCATACTGAAAGGGTGATAGGTCAGGAATAGCCGTAGCAAGGCGCTACGGAATGACTATCACCCTGTATATAGTGAACTGATTTAGTAAATTGTGCGTCATCATCGTTTTAGCACTCATGATGACGGCTTTGCCTCCAATAACTGTTGCCGAAATTCATCGCTCAACGTCACTTTTAAGGCTTGATTCAGAACATGGGTTTTCATCGCACGTTCCCAACAACCATCGTTTTGACATAAATATGCACCACGTCCATTCATCTTTCCTGTTAAATCAATGTGTAACTCATCTTCAATAACCACGAGTCGCGTTAATGACCGCTTGGGTGATTTGGTTTTACAAACCACACAAGAGCGTTCTGGGGTGTGTTTTTGATTTATTTGCTGAGTTTTTTCTGCCATAATAAAACACAAGTGACCTGCATATTCGGTCAATGAAAAGAACAGTAGATAGACTATATTTTATATCATAGCATAAAGTCCCCAAATGTATATAGACATAAAGGGACTCGGTGCATAGAAATTGGTCTTATTTATTCAAAATCATCTAAGTCTGCATGAAAATGAACAGACTCACGCCGCCGCTTGCGCTTCACGATGGTTTGGTCAAGTTCTTCATCATAGATGATTTCACGATTTTTTTTCTTATGCTGTTTTTTAGCTTTTTGTGGCTGAATAACCGCTTCGACAACACTATCATCAGTCAAAAGGTCATCGGTTTCTATGGCTTCAATGACCTTTTTGCCTTTTTGTTTGCGCTCCCAATCAATACGGTCATCCTCAACGACATCCGTATATTCGGGGCGAATGACTTTTGGGGCAGATGATGTCTGCCCCACGCGCTGGTGTTGCTTCACTGGGGTGCGATTGCCTTGCGTCATACCCTAAAAATCTTCTCCATCCCAACCGTCGGCTTTGCGTCCACCTTTACGGCGACGTTTTGCAAAAGTCTGACCTGTATCTTCATCATAGACCAATTGACGGCGCTTCTCTTTTTCTTTCTTGCGCTTTTCAATACCACGCGGTGAATCATCGTCGTCATCATCTTCCAAGTCCACAAATTCTTCACCTACCTCAGTAGTCGCAAATTTAGGCTTAGATTCAGTGGCAGTTGGCACACTGGTCATCATCACTGGCAATGGCAATTCATTCACGGGTTCTACAATTTCTGGAGCAGGTTGTATATCTTCGGGTTGTTCTGCTACTAGCTCTTCTGGGGCGGGCATCTCTGCATCAACAAGTTCCACAGGAGACGCATCTTCTACTATGATACCAGTACCATCATCGGGGATAACCAATTTATCGAGGGCATTCTGAACTTGGCGCAACGCCGAGTCGTTATTTGTCCCCAATAACCGTTTTAGGCGAGTCTCATCAATCAAAAAGCGCAACATAATTTCGCCCGTGTTGCCGAGTGGCTCTAGGGATTCAATCATGGTATCGGGCAAATCGAGTGCTGTCACGGGAATATCAAAATAGGCTTGTGGCAAGGTCTCTTTAACGGCATTAATTTCGGCAATCCGCGCCGCACGCGACTTGTTGCGGACATCCACATAACGGCGTTCTGCCAAAACAGAAAATCGGCTAAGTTCTTTATAATCTTCCTCAGTCAAAACCCGTCCAGCCTGCTTTTTCTCGATAATCATGCTGACATTGCTCAACAAATCGGGGCTTTGCATCATCAATACATCAAGCGGGGGCTTCTCGATATTTTCGAGCGCATTCGACACCGATTCGGTCACACTCTTAATATCAATCCGCCAGCCAGTGAGTTTTGCCGCCAAACGCGCATTTTGCCCTTCCTTGCCAATGGCAAGCGATAACTGGTCATCGCGCACAACGACTACGGCGGTGCGCCCATAATCGGGGTCATCATCCAAAAATACGCCTGTCACACGGGCGGGGCTAAGGGCTTTTTCGATAAATTCTTCTTGATTTGGATTCCATTCAATCACATCAATTTTCTCTTTATTGAGTTCATTGACAATATTTTGAATCCGAATCCCGCGCATCCCAACACAAGCACCCACAGGGTCTATGCCCTCTTGCAATGCCATCACAGCCACTTTTGACCGATAGCCTGCTTCACGGGCGATATTTTTAATCTCAATTTGACCGTTATAAATTTCTGGCACTTCAAATTCCAGCAAACGACGCAACATATTACGATGGCTACGGCTGAGGATAATCTGAGGTCCGCGATTGCTCTTCTTCACTTCCAAGACATAGCACCGCACTTTATCGTGCTGGCGATAGCGTTCACCCGGAATTTGATGTTGGCGCAATAATTCTGCTTCTGCACGACCCAAACCAATCGTCACTTTATTGGCGGCGATGCTCTGAACCGTCCCATTGACAATATCGCCCTCTTTATCTTTGTATTCTTCATACAAAGAACTGCGTTCTGCCTCACGGATTTTTTGCAAAATAACTTGTTTAGCAGTTTGGGCGGCGATACGACCAAATTTCTTGGTTGTCCCCTCCAACTGTACCATCACAGTATCACCTAACTGGCACTCTGGATGATAATAACGCGCTTTTTCGATGTCAACTTCAGTATTGGGGTTTTCGACATCCTCAACCACCTCTTTTTCGACAAAGATGCGGGCACGCCCTGTAACAGGGTCTATGGTGGCTTCAACGTGTTGGGCTTTACTGGCGTTGGTATCACGTTGATATGCCGAGACTAATGCGGTTTGCAGGGCTTCTAGCACAACATCTTGTGGTAAAGACCGCAATTCTGCAATTTCATTAAAAGCGATTTCAAATTCGTTTTTCACTGTAACTGATTGCTCCCACAATCTATCAACAACTTGCGGTTTTTGTCTGTAACAAGCTGTTATAAATAATTCTAGCACACAACTTTTGATTTATAAAGCAAAAAGTGGGTTTTTCCCCACTTTTTGCCGTCCAAAAATTCAATTGTGTTGATACTAGCATGTGCCACTATCGCTTGTCAAGACATTGCCACAATTAGTTATCTGGCGTGGTCTCTGGAGTCGTCTCTATTGGTTCTAGCGTTGTTTCTACCGTGATTTCTACCTCAGAAGTCATTTCAACTTCTGGCGTTGCTTCAACAGTCACCTCAACCTCTGGTGTAGATTCGATGATGACGGCGGGTGGTAGCTGGTCAATATTCGTCTGTGGAATCACACCCGGTCTGTCATAGGGGGCAAATTTCAGCACACGCCCATAGGTCATATCACTCACATACAAATTACCTGCGCTATCGGTTGCCAAACCACCAATCACACCAAATTGCGACAAACTTGGGGCGCTACCTTGTGTCGTTTCGCCAAATGAGCCAATGCAATTGCCATCGGTATCATACATCAAAATGCGTGCGGCATCTGGGTCTGAGACATATAACAATTGACGCGACACATCCAACGCCAAATAGGGGCGATTGCCAAAATCTTCATACCAGCCCCGTATTTCAAAATTCCTGATGAATGTGCCATCGGTGTTGAATATGGCAATGCGTTTGTTCCATGTATCGGCGATGAAAATGCGACCATCGGGGTGCAAGGCAATACCCGCAGGCTCATTTAGCCCGCCATCACCAGACCCACTACGCCCAATATCGCGCACCCAAATACCATCAGGTGTATAGACACGAATTCGCCGATTGCCTGTATCAGACACATACACAAAACCGTTGTTATCTACCTTGACATCACGCGGACCCCAAAACCCATCAAGTGGTTCTATGGGCGCATCTGCACCCAATGTTAAGGGTTGCCCCCACATATTAATTTGGGTAAAGCGTTCATCAAAGGCACGAATCCGATAATTCCATGTATCTGCAACATAGATAGTCCCATTTGGCGACACACCAACACTATGTGGGCGCATGAAGAACGGTCCAGCAACGGATGATGGACCGGGCTGTCCATAAACATCCAACAATTCGCCATTGGGGGCAAAAATACTCACCTGTGAAATTTGTTCCGCCTCTTCTGCCACAATGACCCGTCCATCAGCATCAACCGCCAACCCAATCGGGCGTGAAAGAGGTTGGATTTGATTTTCAAAGATGCTAATGGCTTGCCGTGAGACAAAATTCTGATTACACACATTCACTTGCAACTGCGTAAATTCGCTCAGTGGGCTACCATCCCCCACCCCATAGAGCCATGCTTGGGCGGCAATATCTTTGCGGATATAGACATACATCGTATCCGAAACGGGCCAACTTTGGAGTTCAAAATCCGTATTAAACAAGCGACCCGGTACAAAAATAGCTTGCTCATAGGCATCATAATCACGCGCCCACCAAATATCAAACCATCCACGTCGCCGTTGGGCGGCATTTGCATCAACAAAACTAAGCCAGTCGTTGATTTTGGTAGCAGTCAAATCCCAATACGCATCCTGATAGGGCCACCACATGCGCTTATAAGTAAATTTCTGATAACTATCACGCAATAACGGTTCAATGCGCGTATTATTGCTATCACCAACAATCACTACCATTGTATCTGCGAGTTCTTCCTGAGATGGGGTGCGAGTATCAATGTATTGCACATTGGTAAAATCACGCAGATACCAGCTCCCAGGCCAAGAGAAACGATTATCGTGCATAATTTTTAGATTCATGCCACCAGTCGTCCGCATACTGATTTCTGCCAATTGTTCGGTGACAAATTTATTGGCAGGTCCGCCGTGTGCATAAACCAGATATTCTGTAGGCAGGTCATAATTGATGAATGAGGCAATCCACGCAGAACGGAATGTCACCACTGCCAAAATAGCAAAGGTTGATAGCGCCAATAATTGCCTAAATGAACCCCATCCTAATTTTCGTGCCAAGAAAATGGCAAAATAACCACCACCCAAAAACAGCGCCAACGCCCCTAGCCAGTTATACGTATAATCTAACTGGGCTTGTGTTGTGCCTAAGAAGGGTTGTTCACCCACTGTCAGGGGCATCACAAGACGGAATAGCGCCATCATCATCAACGGGAAGATGAACAGATACACCCATCCGCGTTGTGCAAATTTACGCCACTCAATACGGTCAAATACCCGTCCAAAATACCAAGCCGTGAGGAAAATCATCGGCACACTCATGTGTGTACCCAGCCACGGCATCTTTTCACCTGCAAGGGTATATGCCAGCAAATTAAACACCGCCCACCAACTGATAAAAAGCAAGACAGGCACTTCGGTGAGTTTCCACGCGCCTGTCGCCTCATCTTGTGTGGATAAAGCAGGTGTTGGGCTTTCTTGTGTATGGGTAGATGAAAGGCGTTCTAGCTGTGGCGATTTGACCGCCAAAGCCGACCATACCCATCCAAACAGGTTATATGCCTGTAGCATCGCAAATAATCCCACCATGAGAGGGATGAAAATCAACCCAATCACTTGCAGAATAAAACCCAAAACCTGCACAATGGCGTTCAAATCAAATTCGCGCTGAATACCGCGCCCATCCCATAACACTGCGCTGAGATAGAGCGAATCCCAGAACAACAAGTAAAATGCCACGCCTGCGATTACGATGCTCAAAATACCAAAAAAGACTAAACCGAGTAGTTGACCACCCAACAAATTAGACCACCAACGGCGGGTTTTTTGTGGGAGCAGTGCATCAATTTCGGATGTTGTTTCATCGTCATCTGTCCTTGTTGGATGGGGCAATAATCCCATAATACGGGGGGTTAGCCGTGTGAGCCTCGCCCAATTTTTACGGATACTCGTGGCATAACCCGCGTGTTTTGGGGCGAGTTCATATCCCAATAACATCCACATCAGACCAAGCCCTAAAATTGCCGATATGATAAACACGCTCACCAGCAATTGGCTCAATACCAACCCCCCATTTGGCAAATTGGGCAATGTGAAAATAATATACTGGTTAGCTGGCACTTCTGCCAACAAAATGAAATGACTATTGATAAGCGCCACAATCAAAAGGCAAATGAAGGCACTTATCCCCAACAACACCCAAATTGGACGGCGGATTTGCTCATATCCCCAATGGACGATATAACCCAATTCGCGCATGAGCCATGCAAAAACAGGCGCGACTGCCCCGCGTGAGGTTGATTCTGGCAAAATAGATTCCATCGTGGGTAATTCGGCATCGGATTCAACCTCCATTTGTTTGCGTGATTCGTGAATAGCCCGTTTGCGAAGCGTATCGCCAATAAACCACACACGATGCATCATTATCACCCAAACACCGAGCATCAACACGCATAGCGCCAATAGTGGGATGAGCAACACGGTCAAAATGGTGAAAATTGTCTGATAGGTCTGATAACTCTCGGCATCTGCCACAGGCGACCCAGCCATCCACATCAGATGACGCAAACCAATGATGACTCCTGTGAGCGCAAAGAACGAATTAAACAATGCCGTTGGAATAGGGGTGAGTTCATCTTTAGCGAGTTTTCCTCTACGCGACCATTCCAGCCATAACCTAAAAATAAGCCACGCCACCAATAATCCGACTAAGACCAAAAGTGCATTGGGGAGCATGGCAAAAATGGTCTGTAAGGTGCTGTCTTGTGATTCTATCCTGCGAATGGCTAACAAGCGCCACGCGGAAAATGCCAATGCACCCGCTATACCCACACCAAATAACAAGCCGCCTGCATAGCTGTTATTTTGGAGCGATTCTTCTTTTTCACGATTTTTGCGCCAAAAGAACACATACCCCGCCACCATAGACAACATACTGCCAATGATGGGCAAAAATTCGTAAAATGGCATGATAACCAGCGTGTAGTAATATTGTGGCTGATTCCCACGCTTTTCGCCTTGCTGTTCCATCCAATACTGCAAGCTATATACAAAGCCCGATGCAATCCCTTTGGGGTTAGTGAACATGGTGGTATAGAAAAACAGGAACAGCAGATAAAACACCAATGATGCCATGAGATAGCGTCGCCAATTCCACGCCAACCCGCCGACAATACTCACAGCCATCAATGGAAACCAGCTCAAAAAGCCGATGATAAATTGTCCTGTGCGTAAAATCACATCCGATTCATTAAATCCGTCTAATGGCAATAAGTCAATGAGCCAACGCGCTGATGACCCCACCGCTATCCAATCAGATGAAGTGCTATGAGACAGGGATAAGACAATCGCCGCCAGCCAAGGGAGTGTGAGTGTCCCCAAAATCATACATACATCAAATTCGGGGAATTTTTTTAATACCCGCCACCAACCAGCGATTTTGGTATTGATGACCAATAAAATGACACCTGCCCCAATAACCCATGTCCAAATAATCGGTGTGATAGTAAATGCCTCCGTTTGGACGACATCCACTTGGTCGAGTCCCGGTTCTGCGGGTTGTGCCACAGTATCTCTATCTCGTGCAGGGGCATGAGATAATTCTTCCACCACAATCAGTCCAGCCAAAACAATCGCCGTTACTGCCAGCAATGCCACCACCAAACGGGTAAAACTACCCGATAAGCGGAGTCGGAAAGACGCATAAATCATGCCAAACGACATCGCCACAATCCAGCCAAGCGACATCGCCGCCGATGACATACTGCGGATTTCTGGCTGTCCTAGTTCGTTAATTACTGTGATAGTAGAAAAATTCCGTGCAATAAGAAAAAATGCCACCGCAGAAAACACGACAGCGATAATATCTAAAATAATGAGATAGGCAGGGTCTTCATCACGTTTGCGATACGCCCAAATGCCTGTGCCAACCACCACAGCCAGCATCGAGACAATCGCAGAACCACTCCATACAAGAAAGGTGGAAAAATCTGTGCCTATCGGCTCAAAACGCAATGTTGCGGCGATTTGGTCGCCCCAATACACCAGACGTTCATCCAATGTGGGATAGGGGAACATCGAAATGGATAGCACCATCACCATCAGAATGGAGAGTGTGCCTGCGGTGAGAATGGCGAGTGTCACCGACTGAAAAATCATCTTGCCATTGATGCCTGTATAGTGTTGAATGAGGCGCACAATCCAGTAAAGCGTGAGGAACGCCCCAAAAATGGCGACATAAAAGAAACCCGTCTCTTTCGATGCCAAGTTCCACAAATTCGCCGCCGCCAAAATATAGAGCCAATGGGCTTTTCCGCGTTGTTGTGCGGGACCATTGGTATACATAATTGCGGCATAAAACATGACCATTGTGGCTAAAATTGCGGGGGTGTCTTCGCGGATGTACCGATTGTAGTAGAGCAAAAGTGGTGAGGCAAGAATCATAATCCCCGCCAGCAACGCCCCTTTTCTTCCCAACCATTGACGCATCAACAATGGGAACATCACCATCATAATACCCAATACAGCCGGATAAATGCGGGCGCTAAAATCGTTCACACCAAATAATTGATACATGAGCGCGGTGGCATGATATAAAACGGTCCCATGCATCATGGGGTTATGTTCAAAAAAGCCACGGTCAGACAAATTATTCGAGAAAACCGTATGCAGGCTTTCATCGTGGCTCATGGTACGGTCACCCAAAATATAGAAACGGGTAAAAATCGACAGGGCAAAGACAATCACCCATGCAATAAATTCCCAATTGAGCAATACCGACTGCGAGAGCCAGCGTGTGAGGGTGTTATCAGATTCCCCTTCTGGGGATGAATTTGGTCGTGTTAATAAAGCCATGTAACATCACTCTCCAAGTTTGGGGGTGGGATATGGATTTTGATAAGTATCACGGTCAGTCAGTTGTGCGGTACTCACTGCGGTAGAAATCTCAAATCCACCAGAAGTCGCAACAGCCACAAATGTGGGCGGAATCGCTGGGGTGGTATGATTTGGGTCGCGTGTTTCCACACCCAACACCGCATTATCGGGTGTGGGGGGTGTAATGACAAGGGTAGTCACACCAGAATTATGCAAGGTGGTCATCAGCACCACCATCCACAATAAGGCAGTTAAAGATAGGCTATACACGACCATTTGTGATGCCGATAAAATGATTGTGGCAGGTTTTGCCACATCCCCTTCAATGAGTCGCCACAACCGTTGTAACTGTCCGCCTTGTGGAGCGCCTAATATGGGCAATCGCTCCGCAAGTTCACGCGATAAATCGCGCTGTCTGCGATATTCCACATAACATTCGGGATAGTTTTCGATATAACGCGCCATACGCCGTCTTTGGATGGGAGAAAGTTCCCCATTCACATACGCCGTGATATGCCATTTACAATATAGGATATGCAACAATTTTATCATCGCTCAAAAACTCAACAACTCTTCTAATAACCCTTGACCATGTGCTTGCAAAATATGCTTGAGGTGCTGGTGCGCCAAGCGTATGCGACTTTCTGCCGTTTTTGCAGGACATCCCATCACATCGGCAATTTCTCTGTAGGTGAGTCCGTGACCATAACGCAAAACCACCGCCTCGCGTAATGGCGGGGTGAGCGCATATAGGGCTTGGCGTAACGCATCTTCTGCCGCCTTGCGTGCCAATTCTGCCTCTGGACGTTCTGAACGTGGGGCGGCAATTTCTAGCCGAAATAATTGCCCAAAATCAATATTGGGCAGGCGCTTGCGCCGATAGGTATTACGGCATCGGCTCACCGCGATGGTATAGAGCCACGTCTTAAATGACGCACGATTGGCATCGAAGCGATACAGATTTTTGAAGGCATAGACAAATGTCTCTTGCATCACATCTTCGGCATCTTGTCGTTGCAACACAAGGCTATAGCACAGACGATAAATACCCGTCGCAAACTGGTCATATAGCGCAGTATAAGCCGTTTGGTCGCCTGTCAAACACGTTTGGATGAGGTCGTTTATCTCATCCATGCCATTTATTATTGGTTGTTGGTCACTCATAAAAAGCCACTCTGATTATCTTGTCAAAAGTCATATCACAGTACACTGTTTCGCCAAAAAATCCTTAAATCTTCATTGGGTAACCAATGGCACATTATCATAAACATCTTGGCGCACCCATAAAATGAGGGCTTCATACATCTGTGGTTGCGTGCGAACCTCGCGCAACAACCACCATGTTATCAAATCCAGATTAATCTCCCATGCAAAACTTCGTTGTGGATATTTGAGCTTATCGGCAGTAAAGCGCAGAGGTTGCCAATAACTGGTCACACCCGATACCCCTGCCCAATAGGTGCTAATCTCAAACCACTGACCTACATAATCGCCACGCAAATCGGTGATAATGGATGGCGCATTTGCACCTTGTGGGATAATCACCACAGGATAAGACTGTGCTTCTTGGATACTGGTAACATAGTCTGTCTGATGATAATCGCGCAAAATCCATGCCACCACCCCATCAGATGGCGCGAGACTAGCAATTTTTAAGGCAGTGGTGCCAGATGCCGCCCGAAATGCCAATTCATCCAACGTCTTTCTAAGGTTCATCGTTTGAATTGAGGGTGCTTGCGGATGATGAAACATCTCTAGCGGGGTCTGAGCGCGGTGCATCGCCACACCCCATGCTGTGCCAAAGCCTGCCATGCATACAAAGATGAACATGCCAATAACCGCACCTTGTAGTGGCACAAGTGTCCCCCAAATGGTGGTCGCCAAAAAATACCCTATCAGCATCATCACCAAAACAATCACTGCCACCAACATCGCCTCAGATACACCAACATATTGCCGTGACTGAACCTCACGCGCCAATTCTGCCGAGCCAACACTCGCAAAAAAATTGGTGGGTGTGCCATTTTGGAGCAATAAAATGCCCCTGCTCACAAATTGCATGTGGGATGTGAATAAAATCAGCAAAACAAATGTCATGATGACCACCGTCAATTTGCCCCACAATATTCCTCGGTCATCCGTCACCAACACTTGTTGTTGAATGGGCGGAACGACATGGAAAAAGGCTTGTGAGACCACATACGCCATCATTGCACTCATCGGCAACACCAACCATGAGGCGTGTGTGGCGTGCATATCGGGGTAGATGATAAGGGCAATCAGCGCCAAGCCCGCCCAGCCAATCAAAAAGCGTTCCACAAAAGACATTTCGCGCCGTGTGATGAGCAATCCCACTGCGAGAAAGAAAAACGGGATGAGCCATATTTCATAAAAAATAAGTATTTCAAAAGGGCGATAGCCTTCTGTGGGGGCAGTCCATCCCGCAAAAATTTGTGCGAGTAACGCCCCAATCGTATTCAGTCCATCCGGCGCAAACATAAACCCACTTGCAACGGCAAAAATAATCAATCCAGACAACATCATGCCTTCTATGAAGGGGATTTGTGCGATACGAGCGCGAGCCTGTGCGGCAAGTTTGGTCTCATTACCATCCACAAAATTCGCATACGAAGTAAGCAATAAGGCGATAATCCCAGCGCCGATGAGGGTGAGCAAGAGTAAAATACTCTGCGATTCGGTCATCAATACCAAAAATGCGCCTGTGATAAGGGTGGCAAGTCCGTATTTCTGGAGTGCTGTCTCATAAAAACGCCATCCAAACCACACCATCATCACTGCAAGCAATAGCGCCCATGTTGTGCCACTACTGATGCGGGCGGTGGCGAGCAATATCGGTGATATGCCCAACAAAATGGTCATCAGATAAGCACGACTTCTGCCCAAAAGCGGGATGAACATCAATGGCGACACGCTCACCAATATCCCTGCCAGCGCCGTAAAGACACGGCTGGCAAATTCTGACCCACCAATAAGCGAGAAGGCAATTTTTTGTGACCACCACACAAGCGGATTATCCGACACAATGGGGTCGCCCGATACATTGGGCATGGTGCTACGCCATGCCGATAATGCCTGATTTGCCTCTGAATGTGAGAGTGGAATTTCATCTAGCCCTGCCAAATGAAATATCGTAGCAAACACCACCAATGCCATCATCACTAACCATTCATACCGAATCGTCACCCCAAAAGTTGGCTTTGGTGTCTCTATAAGACTGGTTTCTTGCGCCACAGCTTGCATAAAATCACCTTTATCATTCATTAGTCAACGGGTCATATTGCTCAATCACCCGATAAATCCGTGTGCCACCAAAATCACTCGTGCAGACGACTTCAAAACTATCCAAGAATTTTGTCTCGCCACCCACACCATAATACTCGCGTTCTTTTGACCCATAGAGAATATAGTCTATGCCATATTGCTCAATGATAGGCGTTACATTGGTGATAGATAGTGCCGTATACAATGTATCTAGGTCGTTTTCGCGTGTGCCAACCGCTTGAGAATAATTTTCCCCGCGCCATTGGCTTTGATGTCCTGTCCAACCGAGTATTACAGATATTCCTGTGAGCGTACCTGTGCGCCCATGTGCGACATTATAATTCACAAAACGTCCTTGTGGGCGGGCTTCTGCCACCACCACATCCGCTTGACCTACTCTATCCGACAAGCACATTAGCGCCTGATAATCTTGGCGGTCAATCAGTGTGGGACCACTATCAAGTGTGATGTCATTTGCGTTGGGATTATTCGCACGCCCCGTCTCGATAAATGCACGGTGATAAAACCCAAAGGCAGGATAAATTGCCCCTGCACCCACTACCGCCACGACCAATAGCGCATATGCCAAACGGAGTGGCAATATCGGTCGCCATGCTTTTATATCGGCAATGATACTATATACACCATATGCCCCGACAATACTGAACATCACCCACGACTGATAATAAAATTTGAACACGGTGTTCATCCGCCAACCAAAATTATCGCGTAGATATAAAAATTCGGGGATAAGGATGAGTCCCGTACCCGCGCCGATGAGCAACAAAGCCAGCCCTGTGGATGGCGAGTAGGTGATGCGCCCAGTATCGGTGCTATCTGACTTACGCCAAAAACGCGGGAATAATCGCGCTACCACGAGGGTCAATATCAACCCCATGAATAACGTAGTGGGCATCGTACTCAAACGGCGGTTAATCACTTGTTCAGTCACCGGGTCTTGTCCGCCATAAGCAACGATAAAATCATTGATGGTGCGCCCAATGGGGGAATTTTGTGGGGCGCGTAGGGCAATCTCGACCAGCAACACCATCGCAAACAACAAAAATACGATAATACTCACTGATGTGACTAGTCCCAAACCCCAATTCATCCGTTTTGCCCACATCCCGCGTGCCATTTCCACGAGTAAATAGGCGCTAATGAGCAAAATAAACGGCGCAAACATCACAAACATCTGTTGTGGGCGGGTCGGATAAAGCGGATTTGGCAATATACCGCTCAATTGCGATTGAAAACTAAGCAAAAATGGCGAATAGACAATCAGCATGACGACCAACAACACACCCGCAAAAAAGAGTAGGTATATCCAGTCAAATAATGCCAAATATCCGCGCCCCTCTATTGCCAGTCGACGGAGTAATTCCGCACCGACCAATACCACGATATAAATTGGCGCATCCCATGTATTCAAAAACACCAATGCCCCCACACAAACCCCATAGAGTAGCACTTGGTGGGTGGTAGGGCGCGAGGCTGATAGGATGATATTCAACGCCAGCCCAATCGCCAATAACACGAATGGCAACGACATGACATGCGGGTGACTATCGCCCAAAATAAAGCTAAAGCTGGGGAATTCATCTATCACCTCATTCACGCGCCCCCCGCGTTGTGTTGGGGTATCGAGGGCGCGTTCTGTGATAGTACGGCTAGAATCAAACCACCACCAACTGGGATATTGGGCGGGGTTAAATGGGTCTATGGCGGTTTGCATGGCATCATATACAGGCAATGGATTGCCGTCTTGGTCATAATCGCTAGAGCGTCCTTTGGTATCCAAATGACGCAGATAATTTTCATCTGCGGTCATCGCCCGATACGGCATTTCGACCATGACCATATTAAAATTGCTCATGAGCATCAAGAAAAATGTCGCCAGCAACCCAAAACCAATCGCCATACCGCGTGTGGGACGGGTATCGAACAGATTACGGAGTGCCTGTGCGCGAATGAGGTTGTATACCACCCCAAAAACCGCCGTACCACCCAACGCAAATAAGGTGGCAAGGTGCAAATTAAAGCCGATGGTAGCGGGTAAATCTGCCGATTTAGAGACCATCGCGCCCATCACATATCCCATATAGTAGTAACTGATGGAATAACCAGAGAGCCATGGGTCATCGGGTGGAAAATCCGGGCTACGCTGGATGGCGCTCATAAATGCCAAGTCCATCGGCTTTTCGGTGGAGGCTAATTCGTTCTGATGCGCTCGATACACCGCCATACTCGCAAATAAGACGATGAATAAAATTTCCACGACAAGTATCATAGCCCGATTTTCTGACCACCACGACCGCCATGCAAATGGGTTGGGTTTGATATACACATACAAGCTGATGCCCAAGATAATCATCCATGCAAGGACGATACTCCCTGTTGTATTTTCGGTGATATTGAGCATCCCCAACAACCAATACACAAGGGTAATGAGCAACAAGCTAAGCGGACGCGCCAAGCTATAGCCTTTATCGGGTAAGGCATGGAGCAACCGCACAGTGAGGGGCAAAACAGCCATCCCCCCCACTGTAAGCAATAACCACCAATTTATTATCATCCACCCTTCGCGGGCGAGCCATTCACTAATCATCGTTTACCTCATGGGATGGTGGCAAATTCATTCTGAACCCGCATATTCTCGACAAATAACGCATATAACGCGCCCTGATTCACCGCATAAATGGTGGTCAATTCATTTTGATAGGCAATATCGAGCAAACCACGTTCTACCATCTCGCCCAATTTGACCAATCCGCCCGTAGATAGATAACGTTTTGTCTCATAATCTGTCACGACCACATAACGCACATCATAGAAGCGCAAAATATCGCTGGCGACGGTTATATCCAATGTGCTATAAAACGCATTGACATTAGCGGCACGTTGGCGCACAACCAAAGGCATCCATTCCAACGAGCGTTGTTGTGTCTGGTGATAATCCCACCCTGCCACCGATGGTAACCCTGTATTAATCGAAATGCGCCCACCCCATTTATACAACGAGCCATAGCTTTGGGCTTCCATGATGATGGGCGACCCCACCACATTGCGTTGCAACCATGTAATGGCATCATAATCTGAACTCAAGGTGACATAATCGGTCAGACCTTCTTCGTAGTATTGTGCTACATAATTGAGATAAGCATTTCCGTCTAATGTGAGTGGCACGTCCGATGCCATCCGAAATGCAGATTTTGACCCTGTGGCAGTGATGGGGTAGAGCGCACAGATAAAAATCATCACACCAATGATGCTATACCATGGCATGGCAATTCGCGCCTTCCAGTGTTTTGCATGACTCGTCACCCATGCAAATCCAGCGCCACCAACCACACTAAAAATGAGCCAAACTTGAATATAAAACTTGAATATGCTGTTTTGTCTGCCATTATCCAAACGCAAGGTGATAATTTCTGTTCCGAGTGTAATAGCCAGCCCCAAACCCGCTAATACGAGGATGAATTGCATCGCCCGCGATTGATTTGGTCGGAAGAACAATATCCCAATCCACACCACCAACGGGATGACCACCAGCGCCACATGATAGCCCATGAATACAATGGCTAATGTGCCAAAGAATACCATCCCCGCCAATAGTAATAACGAGACCAGCAGGTTTATTTTTCCGCGCAAGGTACGCACCCGCACCGAGCGCATCCATCGCGCCGTCTCCCAAAGGAGCAACGAGGTGATGATGAACAAGAATAACCCGTGAATAGAAAAATATGCCCATAGCGGGGTTTTGCGACCATCCCACACCTTAAATTCGGTCAGAGACGATGAAAACCACCACGAAAATGGCAAGGCGACCAATACGGTGATGAGGAGAAATCCACCCACACGCAAGAATACACTCCACAACGACCAGCGTGAAATTTTGCCCCAATTCAACCACCACGCATATCCCAATCCGAGTACACCAAAAATGGTGAATGTAGGGGTTTCCCATGTGTTGGTAGCGGTGAATAAGCCAATCACCAATGCACCTAAGAAAATCGCCCCAAATTGCATCCACCACGACCGTTTATCACGCCCCGCGTGCATGATTTCTGCAAATACAAACAGCATAGAAAACAACATGAGAGGCATGGAAATCATGTGTGCGTGTAAATCACCATATAAGAAGGTGAAATAGGGCATTTCGTTGATTGCACCATCCGCCTGACACGGAATTTCGGTGATGGTACGGGTTGGTGCCCAAAACCAGCGTTCTCCCGATATATAAACCTGATTACCACTGAGGGCATTCATAAATCCACTCGGAATAGCCGTGATTAAATTGGCGATACTGCCCATTTCGTATGCCAGTTGGTCAGTGATGGGCGCTTGGTCGCGTAATGTGGCGGCATCTTGGCAGATACCGAGTTTTGTGAGGTAATCTGGAAACTGTCCATAGGTATCATAATAATCTTGTTCCAATTCAACCACAAACATGCCTTGTGGTTGTTTCCAGCCACCACCTTGTGCGAGTCCTGTCAGGAATACCCGACCCGTGTCTAAATTGCCAAAGACCACCGCCATCAAGAGCGCCATGATACCCGCCACCCACGGATTGCCCAATGGTCGGCGTTTTGGCTTGTTATTTTCCATCACAGGGACGAGATGCCCATTTTCATCATAGGTCTTTTCGGTGACTTTCCAGCCACTGACGACATTAAACGCCACCGAAAATGCACCCATGCCCGTCACAGAAAATAGCATGGGAATAATGAGGTTATAGGCAACCGATGGCACAACACCCAAAAGGAGTGTTGGCACACCCGCAATCACAAACCCAAAGTAGTAATAATTCAGATACCCGCCCCCATACCATGGGTCAAAAGCGGGGAAAATTGTACTCCGCAACACGGCGTTAAAATAGGCGAAGTCCATCGGCTTTTCGCCACCAAATTGTTGATGCCACAAATCTGGGTTGGCTAATCTCACACCGACAAAGGCGAGAAACAGCGCAAATGCCAAAATATCCATCCATAGGAGCATTTTCCACCGCGCCCGTATATACGGGAAAAATGTGCCACGCACACGCCATGTCACCCACAGGCTTAATGCCATGAGCGCCAATAAAATTCCCACTAAGCCAGCCGATGACCATGTGAGAAAGCGCAATGTCCCCAATGCCCATGCCAGCCATGCGGTGAGGACAACCCCCATAATTTTGGCAAAGCCATAGCCCCTATCGGCTAAGGCGGGGAATACGGCGAATAAAATGGGGAACATGATGAACCCAAATAGCATAATGGTTAGCCACCAGACGACCAATGTCACCCATTGATTGCTATTGACAAAGCTATCTGGATTAAACCGTTCAGACCATGTGCCACCCGATTGCTGAATTTGTCTCATTTCTGGGGTGAGCATGAGGTTAGACGGGGCTTTATCGGCTTGCAGTGATGAAGCAGTGGTCACATTCACCAATGTAGGGTCTACATACCCGCCATAGACTGTATTGGTGCGGGTGAGGACGACACCATTCATCACCCCGCGCATTTGTTCAGATGAATAATCGGGACTTTTTCTGAATAGGTAGATGACAGGATGGTCATATACTGTAAAGGCTTCTTCTGCCTCGTATTCATTAAGCCATGAGGGGGTGTTGTAGTGAGGCAAATTTTGGTCTGATATTTTTATGGGACCGAGTTCAAATGTCTCTTGGAACACTTCTATTAGCTCAAAACCAAGTTCCCCATTGAATAGCGCCTCATAATAACGCATGGTCAATGGAAAGCGCACAGGCAAGCGCGACTGAGAGTCATAACGGCGGTTGCTATTGATATAGATATAATCCGATTGGTCGAGCATCGTCATCCACATATCGCGCTTTTCTGGCGTATCCTCGTCATGAATAGAGAGGTTATGGACATGAATCTGGTCATTCCAAATAGACACCCGCCGACAATCTTCACGACTAAACATCCCCGCCCATAAATCGTCCGCCAATGTCATGCCGAGTGGCAACTCACACACCGCCGTTGGCACAGGCTCATCCCAAGGCTGTTCACTGCCCATGACCGAGCCAATGCTCAATACAGGGCTACCTTCTAATACTTCCACACGGAAGAGATATTCTGCCCCCGCTTTCACCTGAAGGGGTGTCTCGAATGTAATGGGATAAGTCTGCCCCAATGTATTTTCTGGCTGGTTAAAGTTACTGCGGATGGTCGCGCCAGTCAGTTCTGTATTGGTGAGCGGGTCTATCACCGTCAAACGGAGCGTATGCACCTGCGTACTATTTTCTGCCATGAGGCGGGTGGCGGTCACAGTGGTGATAATGCCATCGGTAGCAACCGAAAAACGCGCAATAGACGGCATAGTGGGATAAAAGCGCGTTGCATCATTGGCAATCCATTGTTCAAATGCGATGGCTGTGCGCGAGCGATATTCGTTGGGAAATGCGATGTTAATAATCGGCTCATCGGGTGTCGCGCCTGCCCGTTGCATCCAAAAATCACCTTCTACACGCTCCATCGCATAATAGGTCGCTTGGACAAATGTCGCGGGATTGCGATAAATGTTGGTGAACATCACACCCCATAAAATGGTGAACGATGTCACACCCACCAATATCCCTGCGGCGACCAGTGTACGCCACAAACGCATATTTTTCGCAGATGACCGTTTGAGCAGTTCCACCAAGCCCCAAGCCGCCAAGACGACCAATGCAGGATAGAGGGGCAAATAATAGCGCATAGACATCACCCATAAATTGCCCGCAAAGGCGAAATAGGCGACTATCCATGCCGAAAGCGCCAAGTTCAAAAATCCCCCTGCCCGTCCGCGAATGAGTCGCCACAACGACCAAATGAGAGAGAACCACGCCGTCACACCGAGCGCCACACCCATCCCCCATAGCACCATATTGGATAAGGGGAAAAGATACCCTGCCCGATTCACCCACTGCCAATTGGGTGGGGCTTCGTATTCGCCACCGACAAAATATTGTGCCTGAGAAAGTGTCTCGATATAGCGTTGTGAGGGGATGATGCCAAAAAATCCGGGTCCCTCAAAGGCGTATGGATTGCCAATACGGAATACTACAATCGAAACCACACCCGCCAGCACCAATCCCAAAAATTGGAATACGGCGATATTGCTCCGTTCACGCATGGCAAGGCGCACATCAAAGGCGGGTAGCATCCGATAAATTGTCACAATAATCATCACCACTGCCAACGGCGCGACATTCACACGGCTCGCCACCGCCATACCAAGCCCCACCCCAAAGCCCGCATAATCCCACCATTTGCCAGAGCCTTGTGTTCGCACAGCGAAATATAACGCCAATGCCACACAAAAATTGGTCATGGCATCGGTTGTGCCAAAATGTGCCTGCTGAATCGAAAAAGCGACACTAGCATATAAAATAGAGGCTAATAATCCAACCCATTTGCCATGTAAGCGCACTCCCATCAGAAAAACAAGCAGAATAACCGCTGTCTCTGCAAATGCGGATAGTCCGCGCCACACCGCCACAATGCCATCAGAGCTTAACCACAATGGGTCATTATTTTGACTCGCCAAGAGTTCTGCACCAAATCGGGTGAGAAAAAGCGGTAATGTGCCATAGACATAATGACTTCTGTTCACATTTTCTGGATTCAGAAACGAACATGCGGTATCAAAATAATCTCCCGCACCATTGGTCGTTGGATAACGGGCGATGCACATCTGTTGACGTGCATACCGTTCTTTTTCATCTGGATGACAAGCACTATCCTCTGGACAGTATTCAATATAGAGGGGTGTCCCCAACGATGGGGCAATAATCATCGTCAAATAACGTTCATCGGGATGAAAACGCACAAAATCATCCCAGTTATTCGCCATAAACCGCGCAGACCCGCCCACAAATAGGGTGATGGCTAATATCACCGCCACCACCACATCGCTCACCGAAATAGTCACTAACGGGCGACGCGGGGGTTGCCCTATGCGATTTTCATCTACAACAACATCCGTCACAGAATTTTTCTCCATTTTGTCACTATCACGGCACAGCGCACGAGACATTTGAGGTAAATTGTCGTGCAAATGCTCTAAATCCCGATTCACCTAATGCAGGCACACGATAAATCTTAAAATCATCACCCGGTTGATAGCTGGTTATCAGGCTGGTGCGTCCATTCGGAAACCATAGGCGCAAATTATTTTCCATCTCGCTATCATTGAAGTTATAAAAGAATAGCAGGTCTTTATCCACATCTACGCGCAATGTTCGATTGGGACAATAATATGCGTCACTGACAAAATCTGGCACTTGAAAGGCATTCACATCAATGCCATTTGACCAGTTCATCATGCCACCTTCCAAGCCAATGGTGCGATGGTCAAACCAAAAATCATACGAAATCATGAACGCATTGCTATAAGCACCGTCACTTAGGGCAAATCCGCGCAAAATGCGCCCTGCTTCGCTATGGGGCAAAGACTGTGGCAGATAAGACACATAATAATCTTCATAATATGTCTTTCTATTGAGCGACATGGCGATGAAAACCAGCACCAACAACGCCCCAATACTCACAAATTTGCCCGTACGCCTAAAAATGCGCTCCGATTGCATCACAAATAATCCCATGGGCAATGCCGCCAGCAGATACACCGCAGGCAAAGACCCACTGGTACGGGTCGCACTCGGATTTTCTAGTGGGAGTGCAATAGATAACGCTGATGGCAATAACATCACCAACACCATTATCGGCACAATGAGTAAAATTCCCTCTTTTCGCCTGAACATATAGCCAAGCCATGCACCCAATCCGACGATGAGAAATGCGCCAGTCACCGTATCCATCGCGGGATAATTGGGATAAGCACTAATCCACGCAATATCGCCCTTCCAGTTATACATCAACAACGCATTTCGCATGTTATCTGCCAAAATGGGGACATTGTTGTTAAAGGCTTCTGCCCGTTCTGCGATGGTGGCATCCCGATAGACCAAATTGCCATTTTCATCGGTGGTTTGGATGAGGTCATCCCCCAACAATCGCCCTGCGGTACGCATCCAAAATAAATTGGGATAATCGAGCGAAAATCGGAATAGCGGGATAAATGCGATGAACGACACCAATACCAACACCGCCAAATGACTGGCATATTTTAAGAATTGGTCGCGTTGGCGCAATCTGCACCATACGGCCCACCCCACTGCCAATACGATGAATACGGGCATCATCCGCACAGCCTGATAGGTATATAGCCCAAAGCCCAATACCAACCCCGCCATGATAAAATCGCCCCGCCGATTATACCGCAAGGCGCGTATCATAAATCCAAGCAAAAGTGCCGCCACCAACGGCGTGAGAATAATCCGCAACGACAGCCGTGTGATTGCCAAATGCCAATAACTGACCGCCACCAATGCCATGAGGCTCAACCCGACAAAATTACCGAGTTTGCGGTCTTTTTCACCAATAATCTCACGTCCAAGCCACCATAAAAAGGGTAATGTGATGATGGATTCGATGATTGCCACCACTTTAAGCAGGGTAAAACTCACCCCTATCCCCGTGAGTTGCGAAAATATCGCTAAGACATACATCTGAAACGATTCGCGTCCGCCATTATTGGTATAAAAAACAGACCTATCCCCATTGAGAATTTGGTCAACATTAATCAGTTTTTCGATATGGTCACTGGTCATCTCTGGTGGCAAACGGTCTAGGTCATGAACCCGAAAGGCAGTGGCGATGATGATAATACCTATCATCATCAACATGGACGGATTCATGAGGTTTACCCCACGCGCCCATGTGCTGATATTCCCCATTAACCGATTAACCGACCACGATTTGGGCGCAAACAACACCACTATGCAAAGAACGGCGGCTAACCATCCCCAAAATCCCACAAATGTGAATTGATTTTGTGGATTGCCCACCCATGCCACTGCGCTAAAAAATATCGCGCCTATGCCGGCAAAAATACGGACGGGGTGAATCACCCATGTGTTATCATAGCCTGTGGATGTTTTTTCTATTCGTTCTGGATTTGGCAGGGTGTCATCACTGGCTTTTGCCGATGATATTCCCCGATTTTTGACCCAAGCCAGTGGGGTGAATTTTGAATCTGAAAATTCTGCAAATAGCCACAATAAAAAGCCCGCAATCAGAAACGGAGCGCCCCTATCCAGTTGAGATTCGTTGCGAATTTCGGCGCTGACCAAAACGACACTACCCCAAAATGCGAGGGCATACGCCATCATATACAAGCCCAATTTGATAAACTGTCCGCGTGACTGACGGAAAGATTCGCGTTGCTCTGGTGTGAGGTCATCATCGGCAACAGATAAAAAATCCCCATCGGCAACGGGCGTGGTCGGTTTTTCGATGGCGGGGCGCGTGGTTGGTTCTATATCCACAATCGCTTCTAATGCAGGCGCTTCAGAAGCGCTTATGGGGCTTGTGGAACTTATTGTGGAAGATTGCCCTGTAATTTCGGCAAATCCACGCCATGTCTTAAAGGGCGCACGAAAAAACTGCCCCATCAATTCTGCCAGTGTTAAATCTTCTAATCTGCGCCGTTGAGGGGCTTGTGCCAATGTATCGGGAGAGAGTATGGTCTCGTCCGATGGTTTTGGCGCTGGCAATGGATTGGTATCTTCTATATCAGAAAAATCGTCAAATTCATTCATTGGGTTTGCGCCCTTTGATACATAAGTTCACAGTAGATTTTTCGGGTGATTCGTTCATGTTATTATGGCAATCAAAATAATTAAATAATGCCAAACCAAGTGTTATCGGATTCCACCATGCGCCACCGCTAGGCTCATCAAATTTGGTGCGGTCTGCCACCTTTGCCATATTACTCGGCAATGCACCCGCCTCTAATAACGGCTTGCCAAACCCATACACCAAATTGTGAATAAACGGAAAGCTATAATGGGTAAAAGACCGTTCTTCTTCAATGATAAATCCCGCACTCACTGTATTTTGGCGCAATTCTTCACGGGTATAGAGACGCACATGATTTGCCCAGATGCCCGCAAATATCCCTTTGCTAATATGTGTCTTAAACAGGTGTTGCAGAGTACGGTTAATCGGGTCCCAAATGAATGGATAATCGGCATTAGGGACGGTTATCACCGCCACACCATCCGGTTTTAAGACTCGATATGCCTCTTTTAGCCCCGCCACATCATCATCGAGATGTTCTAGCACCTCAGATAAAATCACCGCATCAAAAGTGTTATCTGGATACGGCAAGGCGTAAATGCTGGCATGATTAAGGGCAATATTGGGCAAGGCTTCTAGTTTATTTTGCGCCTTATGTAGCACATCCCAATCTAAATCTGCACCGATAAGACGACAATTGCTCACATAACGGAACATATTCAAATAAAAACCGCGTCCACACGGCATATCGAGTATGAGGTCGCCGTCTTGTGGATTCACCCATTCAAAAATTGTCCTAACACGCCGTTTGAAAGCCATATCTGCTTCATTGCGTGTCATGTGTTGGATGGTTGCGTCATCAATCACCGTGCAAACTCCTCAAATACCGCCTCATATTGTGCCACAGTTTCTTCAAATGAAAACACCGTTTCAATTTCATCACGGGAGCGCACAAAATTTTCACGATTGTCGAGTACACGCACAATCGTTTCGCCAATTTTGACATAATCCCCAACAGGGGTTAATGCCCCCATGCCCGTTTTGGTCACAGGCACGCGCCCGCCAGGTGTATCGGTCATCACGACAGGCGTACCCGATAGCATCGCTTCTACTTGCACCAATGCAAAACACTCGCTATCACTAGTGAGCGCCAAGACATCACACGCGCTAAAAAAATCTGCCATAAATTGCATATCTTTGTGCAATCCCAAAAATATCAACTGGTCACGATATTTTTCTACCACATGCTGATACATCTCCCACGTATTTTCATACGGGATATTATATTCACCTGCGAATACAATCCGCGTGTTGGGATATTTTTTGTTGATAATTTCTAGCGATTGAATGAGCAAATCGGGACGTTTTTCTTGGACAAATCGTCCCGCATAGCCAATAATCGGAGCGCCATCGGGCGACCATTCTGCCCGCAATTTTTGGGCATTTTCTGGGTTGGGCGTGGGCATGGTGATGGGCGGATGAATCACTTTCACCTTATTCAAAAAGGGTCGTAGATAATACGAATGGTCGGCATAATCTTGGGTATAAGCCACCAAACGCGGGGCTTGCATCGCCAATAGCCGATAGAAAAAAAACATCGTCCCCTGAATAATGCGGTTACTGAGTCCTTTGGGCAACAACAAATCGCCATGATGGGTGATAATCACCTTGCGCCCCAAAATCCGCGCTAAAAAGCCGATGAGCGCGGTTTCGAGCATGGGAGTATGCACACTGACCACATCAGCATTGCGAATATGCTTGAATGCAGAATATGGATAGGCAGGCATAATCATGCCCCTGCTAATCGGAATTGGTGGCGACCATAATCGTATGACCTTCACCCCACTCACCATTTCTTGTGAGGGCAAATCGGGTTGATGGCGCACACATAGCACCGTCACTTCGTGTCCATGTGCCACAAATGCCTCCGAAATCCGTTGGATATACAGTTGCATCCCTGTGCGATGAGGCAAATAGTAGAGCAGGCAAATGAGAATTTTAAGTTTTTTCGGTGCGGTCATCCGTTTGAACTTCCTTCAGTGATAGGGACGTTGGTCATAGTCGAATCTAACTGCACATCACGCACCCCACGCGATAATTGCCCCAACGATACACCCTCATGGATAAATCCGATTGCCCCCGTAGCAGAATGAACCAGCACATTGACCCCATGCACCACCACCGCAAAGGCAATCGCCACCGTTGGCGGATTGCCATACCCCAATGCATCGAGTGCAATCACAATTGAGGCTTCATATACGCCCAAACTGCCGATAGTGGCAGGGACAGCGATGGCAAACGCCGCCGCCGCAATATACAAGCAGGTAGCAGACCAACTTGGGTTATCATAGAAAGTATACATCAACACATACCCCGCTATGACAGAAAATACCCAGCTCAAGCCTGTCCAAAATAGTGCCTGTGATAAGGTGCGAATATTTGCCAGTGGCGCTAAACCATCTAGCAGATGGTCTAAAATCGCGGTGGGATTCATCCGTTTAAGTGGCGGAATAAATTTTATCACCCACTCAACCAGCCTATACGCCAATGGGCGTTGTCCAGACAGGATGACGAGGATGACAAATCCCGTTAGACCCATTATCCCCATCACCACACCTGCACTACGCAGTACAGGCGGAATATCCCCCGCCACTAGCGCAAAGGCAACCAACATCACCACCGCTAATAAATCTAGCAACCGTTCAACGACCACCGTCATGGCAGTTTTCGCCATCGGCACAGGAGGCGTGACTCTGTTCGCCAAAAAAACACGCGCCACCTCACCAATCCGCAGTGGCAACACGCCGTTCACCAAATAGGCGACATTCATGATATGGAATGCCCGCCAAAATGGGAGCGCATCACTCAATAGTACCCGCCAGCGAATGGCGCGTGTAAATAATCCCATGAGCAATAATGCCACACATGGCAAAATAGCGATGAAACGGGCTTGTGCCAATGCTTCACCTAAGAGGGGCAAATCTAGTTCTCGCACAACGAATAGGGTTGCTAGTAAGCTGACGATAACGCCCAATCCCACTATTCGCCACCGTTTGAATACAGTCACGTAAAATACCTTTTCGGTTTAGGGTATAAAAACCGTGTCATTATAACACGCATGATACACACATCTGGCAGTAAATTCTTATTTTCTGCACACTTTTTGCACAAATTAGCCTAATTGCGCCCCGATGAAGGTGGGGTATCCGCGCACAAAGTCATCTATACCCACTCGTTTTTTGCCTTCTAATTGTAATTCTAGCGGATAAAACACACCATCTACTGTACCAATACCCACCCGTTCCCCACTTTTGACGACTTTGCCGATGGGTGCAGAACCATCACCAGTCGTCCCACGATGAATTTTAAGTTGCTTGCCATCCCAAAAGGTATATGTCCCAGGCCACGGAGTAAAAGCACGCACCAACCGTTCTAGTACCATAGCGGGTGATGCCCAATCCATACGCCCTTCTTCTTTTTGGATTTGGGGCGCAAAAGTCATCCCTTCCTCTGGTTGGGGGATAGGGATAATTTGCCCCTTTAAGTAACCATCCAACACTTCAATGAGCAAATCTGCACCCAATTGTGCCAATTTGTCGTGCAGAGATTGACCTGTTTCATCGGGCATAATAGGAATCGCACGGGGCATGAGCATGGGACCGGTATCTAACCCTGCATCCATTTTCATGATGGTGACACCCGTCTCTGCATCACCCGCACGAATAGACGCATGAATAGGCGCGGCACCCCGCCAACGGGGGAGCAATGACGCATGAACATTTATTGAACCATACGGCGGGATATCCAATAGGCGTTGGGGCAAAATTTGACCAAATGCCGCCACTACATAGGCATCGGCATTCCATTGGGCAAGTTGGTCTATCGCCTCTGGCTTACGAATTTTCTCTGGCTGAAAAACCGGGATGTTGTGTTCGAGTGCCACCGCCTTAATCGGCGAGATTTTGACCTCATTCCCACGCCCTGCGGGTCTATCGGGTTGTGTGACCACCCCAATGACCTCATGATGAGTTATCAAGGCGCGTAAGGTCGCTACTGCAAATTCGGGTGTCCCCATAAAGACGATTTTTGCCATTGTTGAGCCTCTTTCTATCCGTAATAGGTGTGGCAGATAACCAGAAATTCACACATTAACGTTCTGTGAATTGCGAAAACGCACAAGGTCAATAATAATAACAGACGATGAAGAATTTTTGTGAGAATTTGATGATTGGTAAACGTTGGATTATAGCAAACCCTGCCCCACCAGCAGACTTACGCCGTTTTGGGGGAATTCATCCCGTCTTGGCGCAAGTGCTGATTAATCGGGGCTACGATACGCCAGAAGAAGCGCATCGCTTTTTGTATGCCAAAGATTTCACCCATAACCCGTTTGATATTCCCGATATGACTAAAGCGGTAGGGCGTATTTTACAGGCGATAGATGCCCATGAGCATATTGTGGTCTATGGCGATTTTGATGCTGATGGTGTGACCTCTACCACATTGCTGGTGGAGGCGCTCAAATCACTCAGCGCCAAAGTCACCCCATATATCCCCCATCGGATGGATGAAGGCTATGGACTCAATACGCCTGCCCTGCAAAAAATGGCAAAAGAGGGCGTAAAACTGGTCATCACCGTAGATTGCGGGATTCGCTCGGTGCAAGAAGTGGAAGATGGCAAGGTTGTGGGGCTGGATATTATCATCACCGACCATCACTCGCTAGGACCCGAATTGCCCACAGCCTTTGCGGTGATTAATTGCAAAATAGATGGCTATGGCGAGAGCATGTTGGCGGGGGTGGGTGTCACCTTCAAATTGGTGCAAGCCCTCATCATGAAAATCCGCGAGAAACAAAAAGCGAATTCAAAATCGAATGGATTTGACAAATATTATGGCATCCCACTCGACAAGCTATTTGACCTCGTGGCAATCGGCACAGTCGCAGACCTCATGCCACTCAACCGCTTAGAAAATCGGGTATTGGTGCGAAAAGGGCTAGAAGTCCTCAACCGCGCAGAACGTCCGGGTATCCGCGCCTTGTTGGAGGTATCGGGTATCAATCCGGGTGATGTAAGCGCCCTTACCATCGGCTTTGCGCTGGGTCCGCGCATTAACGCCGCGGGACGCTTGGCAGATGCCAAAATCGCCTATAACCTGTTGGCATCTACCACGATGGAAGAAGCAGAAATCTGGGCGCATAAACTACAGTCGCTCAATTTGGAGCGTCAAGAAAAAACACGCACCGCTCAAGAAATTATTCGCCAACAATTAGAATTTCAAGACCATACCCTACCTCTGATTTTTGCCTCACATGATGGATTTGAACCCGGTATTGTTGGCTTGGTGGCGGGCAGAATCACAGAAGAATATTTTAAGCCCTCTGTGGTGATGGAATTGGGCGAAAACGAAAGCCGAGCTTCATGCCGTAGCATCCCTCAATTTGACATCACATCAGCGCTCGACCAGTGTTCAGATTTGCTCATTCGGCATGGCGGACACGCCCTCGCGGCAGGTTTCACCGTCTATAACGAAAATATCCCTGCCCTGCGGGAACGCCTGATAGATATGGCACAGCATCATCTGAGTGGGCAAGTGCTTTCGCCTACACTGGATATTGATGCAGAACTCAATATTCATCAACTGAGCCTCGATATGGTAGATACGCTACGACTCTTAGAGCCGTGTGGCAATGGCAATCCGAAACCTGTGTTTATCTGCCGAAATGTGCATGTCGCGGAATGTAAAACAGTGGGCAAAGACGGCAAGCACCTCAAACTCAAAATTTCCCGCGCCAGCCAACCGCCTTTGGATGCCATTGGCTTTGGATTGGGCGATTGGGTGAATAAAATGCCCGATAGAGTGGATATTGCCTTTGAACTAGAGGTGAATGAGTGGCAAAATAAGCAAACACTCCAAGCCAATTTACAAGATATTCGTCCTGTGAGCCAAGAGTAATTGATGATGCAAAAAAACATTTTTTTTATCCTGTTATTAGGGTTGTTTTGGATGATGAGCCATGCACCCACAACATCTCAAGAATCTGCACTCACATCATATTTAACCCCCAATGAGAATATTTTTGGCATTGTGGAGGGGTTATGGTATCCAGACCTCACCTGTGATTTGGGATTGGGATGGGAACGGCTCATTTTCAATTGGGCAGAACATCAACCCAATAGCGCCGATGAATTTGTGGGATTTTTGAATATCCCTGATGAATGGCTGGTATCTGCTAGTAATTGTGACCGTGAAATTATCGCTGTGGTCAAAAATACCCCTGCATGGGCAACTGATGGCGCACCCAATGCGGGTGTCCCACGCGGGTTATACCTCCCCATAGAGGACCCCAACAACCTATGGGCAAACTTCATGCGCCAAGTGGGGGCATATTACGCATCCAGAGGGGTGAACCGTTTTATTATCTGGAATGAACCCGATATTGCCCCTGGTGTATATGGTTTTGAATTTGAAGGCACACTCGAAGATTATTTCCAGATGGTCAAAGTCGCGTATCTCGCCGTCAAAGAGGGCAACCCCGCCGCCCGTATTCATTTGGCAGGCACAACCTATTGGCATGATATTAATCGGGGAGAACGCCTCTATACCGATTTATTGCTAGAACGCATCAAAAACGACCCCGATGGCGAGCGATATAATTACTATTTCGACACCCTCAGCCTACATATCTATTTCCGCACCGATACGGTGTATGACCTCGTGCAGATTTATCGAAATTTATTGGATAGCTATGGCTTCACCGATAAGCAGATTTGGATAAACGAGACCAACGCCAGCCCCAATTTAGACCCCAACTGGCGGGTGATTCGTCCGCAATTTCAAATCACACTAAGACAACAAGCCAATTTCTTGATACAATCAGCCTCACAAGCACTTGCAGGCGGGGCAACCCGTGTGGCGGCATATAAGCTATACGACCAATTTTTGCCACAAGGTGCAGAATCGTTTGGCTTGTTATCGCCGTTGGATGCCACACCGCGTCCCGCATTTTATAGCTGGAAAGTCGTCTCTGAATACCTCAACGGAGTCTATGAGACCAATTTTGCCCGCAATGACCGTTTGAATGTGGTACAACTGATGCAAATCAATGACCAACAAACAATTGTCACATGGGCGCGTACAGAACAAGCCGTCATGCTAGAAATTAGCGCCACTGCCGATAAAGCCTATTTGGTGGATAATATGGGCAATGTGGCAATCATCCGCCCCGAAAATGGGGTATATACCCTCATTCTGGCGGGTGCAGAATGTGAAGATGGGCAAGAAGGGTGTGTGGTCGGTGGCGATGTATGGTTGTTCATTCAGCCCATCGGCGCAACGACCATCACCGAAATCACCCCCAATAATCGTTATCTATTACTACCCAATGAGTAGGAAAGTGGTCTATTATGGCAGATAAACGTGTACTCGAAAAACCCAAGCATGAGATAAAATTTTCGTATGGTGGGCAAGCCGTCATCGAAGGTGTCTTGATGCGCGGGGCAAAAACATCGGCAATCGCCGCCCGTGACCCCGAAGGGCGTGTGGTTATCCACGAACAACCCCTCAGCAAACGGATTTATGGCGGATGGATTAGCAAAACCCCATTTGTGCGCGGTGTGGTCGGATTATGGGATGCACTCGGACTTGGCACTCGCGCCCTTACATGGTCTGCCGATGTGCAAATGGGTGAAGAAGAAGAAACCACCAGTTTTAGCGGACCCATTGGCTTTGCCACCATCGCCTTTGCGCTCCTCTTGGGCATTGGGCTATTTTTCTTGTTGCCCACCGCCGCCGCGACTGGCATTGGCGGATGGCTCGGACTCACCGAAGGCGAAGCAGGCTTCACGTCCATCGGCTGGAATGCATTCCTCATCAACATCATTGAAGGGGTCATCCAATTGGTGATTCTCATCGGCTATATTTGGATGATTGGTCGCCTGCCCGATGTCAAACGGCTGTTTGGCTATCACGGGGCGGAACACAAGACCATCAATGCCTATGAAGCAGGTGATGAACTGACACCCGAAATTGTCGCAAAATACCCCATTGAACATCCCCGTTGCGGGACGGCATTTTTGCTCACAGTCGTTTTTGTGAGCATATTCGTCTTTTCGTTGTTGGGCAGACCCACCTTTGTCGTGTTAATTATCTCACGGGTTATCCTCATCCCTGTGATTGCGGGTATCGCCTACGAATTGTTGCGCTGGACAGCACGCAATATTGAAAAGCCATGGGTACGTCTGATGGTCACACCGAATTTAGCGCTCCAACACCTGACCACCCGCCAACCCGATTTAGACATGATAGAAGTGGCTATCACCTCATTTAAGCGGGTGCTGTTGTCTGAGGGACTCATCACAGAAGATGAAGCCCGCCTACCAGAGACACTCAAACCACAAGACACGACCTTTTCACGGGATTATGAAAAAGAAAAAGCCAAGCGCGAAGCAAAAAAGCAAGCCGAAGCACAAATTGAGGCAGAAGCTAATTAGCAAAAAATCCCCATGACGGGGATTTTTAATATCTTATTTTGAAAATTCCTATCAATACAGTATAATTTTAATGTGTGTTGAAATAGCAATTTAAAGGATAAAAAATGCACGATGAAGTTCAAAAAATTAAGAGACGATTTGATAAAAGAGAGGGATGGCCTCAGTTACTTAACTATATGACTATTAATGGTCTACGTGGTTGGAGTGGTGAAAAAATCAATTTCAATTTTCCTATTGCTGTTATATCAGGTGAAAATGGTAGTGGTAAATCGACAATATTGAAATGTGCCGCAATAGCTTATGACTCTTTAGAAGATAATGAAACTAAAGACAAGCCACGTCCATTTTATGGTAGTGATTTTTTCCCTGATACAACTTGGGAAATTATTACAGGAGTTACAATTAATTACTCAATACGTCAAGGACCTAATGATAAAAATCATTCTTATAATAAAAAAGATAGGAATTGGAGTGATGGCACTGGCAGACCAAAAAGAAATATTATATGGTTAGATATTGCTAGGACCCTCCCAATAGATTCAACAGTAGGATACTCTAGGCTTGCAAAGAAAAAAAATATAGAATCCGCTACAATTGAAGTAGATGAGAAAACAGCTAAATCATATTCTTATATCTTATCGCGTCCTTATCAAAATATCAGCCTTTCAACTACTAAAATTGATGCAACAAGGCAAGTAGGCGTAGTCACACTATATAACAAACGAATCTCACAATTTCATCAAGGTGCTGGTGAAGATGCCACCTTAGATTTACTAGTCTCATTACAAAGCGTTAAGAATAATTCGTTAATTCTTATAGATGAAGTTGAAGCATCATTACATCCAAGCGCCCAAAGAAAGTTAATTCATCATTTATTAGAATTAGCAAGACTAAAAGAGCTACAAATTATCTTATCCACTCACAGTCAACACGTTTTGGAAGAACTACCTGAAGAAGCACGTATATTTCTCCAAAGACGTGAAGATAAGGTAGAAGTACTATATGGGGTATCATCAAATTATGCTTTAAGTAAAATGGATGAGCCTAACCATCCCGATTTATATCTATTTACTGAAGACCAAAGAGCAACATTTTTAGTAAACGAGTTACTAAGAAAAATGAATTCGGTAGATATGACTACAATTAAAGTTACCCATGTAGGACCCAGTAATGTAGTAAAAACTTTAGGACAATTAAGCAAAGATAATTTACTCCCTATAAAATCTATTGGAATTCTTGATGCAGATGAAAACGAAAAAGAAGGATGCATTAAACTCCCTGGCGACAAATCTCCTGAAAAACAAATATTTAATGATATTTTAGCCAATCAAGATGCTACGGAATTATTGGCTAAAAAGTTATCACTATCTCAAGAAAGTATAAGACATGAGTTATCTAAAAGCATGACAGATCCTAAACATCATTTTTGGGTTAAAAATTGTGCAAAAAACCTAAACCAAAGTGGTGATTATTTATGGCAAACTATGTGTATTGTATGGGTTGAACATTGTGTTACAGAATTAGCACTAGAGAAAATAGCATCAGAATTAAACAAAAAACTTAATAGCTAAGAGGGGGTGTTTCCCCTTTTAGATTTATTAAATCCGTTCTGGTGATTTTACCGTCTTGGCATCATCCGTCACATCACCCGTATTGAGGGTCGCGGTTGGCTCGAATAAAATCACTTCGACCTCTTCTTCCGCATAAGGACGATGTTCAACCCCATGTGGCACAACGATAAATTCCCCCTGCTCTATCCACACCGCACGGTCACGGAAATCCATCCGAAAACGCCCCTTCACCACCAAAAATAATTCATCCTCATGTTCATGGCTATGCCAGACAAATTCCCCCACAAATTTGACAAATTTCACCGCCTGCCCATTGAGTTCCGCGACAATTTTTGGACTCCAATGCTCAGAAAACAGACTCATTTTTTGTGCAATATTGATTTTATCCATGTGACCTCATATCCTCATAATCCGAAAACCAGCGCTACCACTGACATAATCTGGCGCAAGTAATAACCGCGCCTTAATTTGTAATTCGGCAGAATTCAGCGATGCCCACGACCCACCACGCAATGAGCGCCGTTTGTGGGTAGGATTAATATCTAAGCCACCGTCCGTTATTTCATCTTCCATCAAGCACCATTCATAAATATTACCACACATCTGCACCGCCCCATATGGGCTTGCCGATTCTGAATATAACATCACCGATGCAGGTTTATTGATATTAAAATGGGCATATTTCGTCTCAAATTTATTCCCCCATGTATAAATCCGTCCGTCATCGCCTTGTGCCGCCCGTTGCCAGTGATGTTCACCAGGTAGTGTTATCAATTTGAACGGCTCAGATTGATGCTGTGGCAATTCTGCCAGTCGTGCCGATAACCATCGGCAAAATGCCAATGCGTCATACCACGACACATTGGTGCGCGGAAATTCATCCCCTAAAAAAGCACTCGGCTTGGGGGTTGGATTAGCCCTCCGCCATGCAATCGCCATATCGCTAAATTCCCACCATGCAGGGTCAGCATAGCCATCTGGTTCATCCAAAAATATCTGATATTGGGTGTTGGTAATGGGATATTTTGCCATGTAAAAGGTATCCAAATACACCGTCTGCGTGCGAATCGCCTCTTTGAGCGTCAGAATCCCCGCAGGGACTTCTACCCAGTCAAATGGTGGTGGCAAAATGAGCGATGCCCCAACACGCGGTTTTTGTGGCTTGAGCATCGCCGTTGGGATAGGTGGCGGGATAACAGGCGGTGGCTCCAATATCACCTCTGGCGGTGGCGTTTCGACTACGGGTGGCGGTGGGGCAACAATCGGCTCTGGCGCGGGGGCTTGGGGTTGTTGTTGCACCACAACGGTTATCGGCGGAGGTGGTACAGATGGCTTGGGAGCGGGTTTTGGCGGTGTCACAGATGACGCTGGCAATCGTTTGATGCCACCAATTAATTTCTCCATATCCGTCTTAAAATTGGTATTCCCCAAAATTTCAAATGGGCGACGATAACATAATTCTTGGAGCGATTCTGGAATATCGGTGGCGATCGGCATAGATGCCCCACCAATCAATATGGGGATGAGCATCTTTTTTTGTTGGAGCGCAATTTCGATGACCATCCGCACCATATCGGCGGGATTTTCAATCACCTTGCGTCCCAAATCATCGCGCACAGCCGACCATCCGCGCCCAATCAGCACTAATACCATGTCCTGCTTGGCAATTTCATCCCACAAATAATCTCTAAAATCCACCCCAAACGGAATATCTTGGACATCAGAGAGGATATTCTCGCGCCCAAACGCTTGGACGAGGGCATCATAAATATTATCGGCAAAACTTTTACTATCGGCACGTCTGAATGATAAAAATATACGTGGCATAAGACAATAACCATTCTATGAGTTTGAATTATTGCCTCATTATAAACCATGCTTACGATTCATGGCAAAAGATAGCGGTATTTGTCACTCTGCGACTTTTGCCTGACATATCGCATACGCCGTTATTTTTGTTGGCTTGGCTCTGTTTATAATCACTTGAAGTTATATCTACAAAAACCCTTGTGTGCCATCAAGCTAGAAGTTGATTAATTTCTGAATAGGCTTCATCAAGACCTAATCGCGCAAGCAAATTTTCTATTTCGGGAATCGTTTGGAGTTGAATCAATAATTTCAAAAGTGAACAATAGGTTATTACTCCTTCAAAGAAATCTAAAGGACTAATATCAACAGGGGCATTTAGGTTCTTTTCACTATCCCCTATTCTATGATAGAGTGTATAAGCTAACTCTTCCCATTCATTTCGGGGAATCTTTTCCACATCATCAATAGTATTATAAACCCCTCGTAGATAGTGATTATAGCGGTTAATTAACATCCGCAAGGGGAGTATCTTCAAATCATTAGGATGATTATCAGTATCAATGCGTGATTCATCTCTTAACCTAGACCAAAATTTTAATAACTTTTTTTTAGTGTCTCTATTTAGCTCATTTCCCCACTTACAGAAAGACTTTGTATTTTCCTCACCGATTTGCAGGGTGAGTAAAGCATAAACTTCTTGGAATAATGTCTCAGATAATGGGCTTGGCTTATTTATCTCGAATAGTTTCAATTCATTATCAAATACCTTTTTCACAAAATCCTGTGATATGTGTTGTATCTCTCGATAGTGGCTATGCAAGGGGAAGCCAACATCAAAAAGAAAGGGAAATGATTTATCCAGCCCAATGACTAAGAAAATATTGTACCAAGTGAACAACTGATTGCCATCTAACAAGAACACTTTTTTACCTCTTCCTAATAAAGTGGTCAAAAGAATATTCCTTTTGAGCCATTAGCCTATTGGGAAATGATGATATATGGTAAGCATCTATTGAAAAGAGGGATGCAGATTGCACATATATGCCTCTGGCTAAATTATCTATCCTTCACTCTCGGCGCGACGTTTCAGCTCATACAACATTGTTAATGCCTCTATGGGCGACATTTCGTCTACTTTGAGCGTCCGTAATGCCGATAATACCGAATTTTCGGATGTGGGCGCAAAAAGGCTCGGTTGGTGTGGTTTTTGCCCACTTTTACTTGTCTTAGGGGAAGATTTTGCAGACGGCAATTCAAAATCACCACCCGCTTTTTCGAGATGGTCAAGCAATTGCTTGGCACGCTCCACAACAGGGCGTGGCATCCCTGCGATTTGCGCCACATGCACGCCATAGCTCTTATCTGCCCCGCCTGCTACCACTTTATGCAAAAATACCACATCCTCACCCCGTTCAGATACCGCCACATTATAATTGCGTGTGCGTGGCAAAATATTGGGGAGCGCGACTAGTTCATGGTAATGGGTCGCAAATAGCGTCCGACAATCCAAACGGGGATTGTTATGAATATATTCAATTACTGCTCTAGCGATGGCTAACCCGTCATAGGTGGATGTCCCCCGCCCCACTTCATCCAAAATCACCAAACTGCGATGTGTGCTACCCGATAAAATACGCGCCGTTTCGACCATCTCCACCATAAACGTACTCTGACCCGCGTGAATCTCATCCTGTGCGCCAATACGGGCAAAAATACGGTCTACCAAGCCGATAACTGCTTCATCCGCAGGGACAAAACAGCCAATTTGCGCCATGAGGGTGATAATTGCCACTTGGCGAATATATGTGGATTTTCCAGACATATTCGGACCCGTGATGATATGTATGCGCGATTCCACATCAAAATGGGTGTCATTTGGCACATAACGCATCCCACTATCCAACATACGCTCTACCACAGGATGTCGTCCACTACGGATGATGAGTGTGTCATCTTCTGTGAGTAATGGGCGACTATAGCCCTCACGCACCGCCACAGTCGCTAGTGATAATAGCGCATCTAGTCGTGCAATCATCTTGCCTGTCTCAATAAGCCGATTAGCAAATGCCGTGAGCGATTGACACAATGCCTCAAACAAACGGCGTTCTAAATTGCCAATTTGCTCCTCTGCATTGAGTACCAGCGTCTCATATTCTTTGAGTTCTGGCGTGATATAACGTTCTGCGTTGACCAATGTCTGCTTACGAATATAATCTGATGGCACTTTGGCGGTCTGTGCATGGGTGATTTCGATATAATAGCCAAATACCTGATTAAACCCGACTTTGAGGGTAGGAATCCCTGTCCTGCGCCGTTCATGCGGTTCTAGCTGGGCAATCCAATCACGGGCATGGGCGCTTTTTTCTAAGATTTCCTCTAAATCACCAGAATACCCTTTGCGGATAACCCCGATGGTGTTCAATGTGGCGGGTGGCTCGTCCACCAGCGCACGGGCGATATGGTCACGTACCTCATCACATGGGTCTAATTTTTCTGATAACGCCTTAAATACGCGCACATCTGTTAATAACGCCCGCATTTTTGGCACGGCATCGAGGCTATTGCGGAGTCCGATTAAATCACGCGGACCTGCCCGCCCAATCAGCAACCGATTCGTCAACCGTTCTATATCCGATACTTGTTTGAGCGCCAATATCAATTCTTGGCGCAACACCTCATCGTTCATCAAAGATTCCACCGCATCGAGGCGCATGTTCAATCGGCGCAAATCTAGCAATGGCTCATTCACCCACGAATGTAGCAGACGCGCCCCCATCGCCGTCACCGTGCGGTCTAATACCCCCAACAAACTACCTTGCATCTTGCGATTACGTAGGGTCTCTGTGAGTTCCAAATTACGGCGTGTGAATTGGTCTAACACCATGAATTGCTTGGTGGAATACGCACGAATAGTCGAGAGTTGCGCCAAATTATTCATTTGAGTTTCGCGCAGATAACTAAAAATTGCCCCTGCCGCACTAATGGCATGAGGCAACTCTTTTAGCCCAAATCCATCCAATGAGCGCGTCTTAAAATGTGCCATAAGTTGGTCATAGCAAGTCGTATAATCAAATTGCCAGTCTAGGCGGACGGTGAGGTGATTGCCTTCTGGCAATGTCACCCGTTTTGCCCAACTTTCTGGGATGAGGACTTCGCGCGGGTTCAGCCGTCCCAATTCTTCTAATACGGCAACGGCGGCATTATCGCCACTCAATTGGGTGGTGGCAAATTCACCTGTGGAAATATCGGCATACGCCAGTCCTGCCATTGTCCATCCCCCACTGTCGGAATCGCCTACGGGGAAAATCGCCATGAGGTAATTCGGTTTATCCTCAGACAACATCTCCGATTCCACCACTGTGCCAGGGGTGATAACACGCACGACTTCTCGCTCGACCAATCCGCGCCCATCAGGTTCTGTCATCTGCTCGCAAATGGCTACATGATATCCTTTTTCGATGAGGCGCGAAATATACCCATCCACCGCATGATATGGTACACCAGCCATCGGCACACGCTCTCCCATTTTGCTAAAGGCACGGGCGGTGAGGGTGAGGTCAAGTTCACGGGCGGCGATTTCGGCATCTTGGTCGAACATCTCATAAAAGTCGCCTAATCTGAAAAGTAATATACAATCAGGGTATTGACGTTTTACACCTAAATACTGTTGGCGAACTGGGGTTTCACGCGCCATAATGGAATTTGTCCTGTCATCATAAAAAATTTGTTTGATTTATGATATTCTAGCGATAATTAATTTTCATGCAACCATCAAGAGGGCAATATGAGTAAAATGATAATCGGTGTAGATTTGGGCGGGACGCGCATTCGTGCAGCACGGTTAAACCAACATTTAGATATTTTAGAACGTGTCGAGACATTAACCTTAGCAGATACAGGCGCAGAAGCCACACTCAATCGTATCAAAGAACAAATTCGGCGGGTGATGTCTGATGACAAAAATAGTATTGAGGGCATTGGCATTTCTGCACCCGGTCCGCTCAATCCAGAGACAGGGGTTATCTATAGCCCACCAAACCTCCCTGGATGGCATCATGTCCCCCTCAAAGCCATTTTAGAGGATGCGTTTGGTATTCCCGTATATGCTGGTAACGATGCCAATGTTGCCGCACTCGCAGAAGCGGTGCGCGGGGTGGCACGGGGCTATCGGCATAGCATTTATCTGACCATCAGCACGGGCATCGGTAGTGGCATGATTATTGATGACCGCCTGCTACTGGGTCATCAGGGCTTAGGTGGCGAGGCAGGTCATATGATGATGCTGGTCGGAGAACGCGTATCCTCGCTTGAAGGTGAGTCGGCAGGTCCCGATATGGCACTTCAGGCGGTGAATCGGATTCAGAGTGGCGAAAAATCGCTCATGACCGAGTTGGTAAACGGCGATTTATCCGCAATTAACGCCAAAATCTTAAATGATGCGGCGCAGGCAGGCGATGTATTGGCACGGAGCATTATCGCCCGTAGTGGTTATATTCTCGGCTTAGGAATTGTGAGCCTGTTGCATATTTTTAACCCGCAAATTGTTGTGGTCGGAGGGGGTGTCGCTAATATCGGTGATATGCTGTTTATGCCCATGCGTGAAGCAGTCGAAAAACACTGCATTGACCAAGCCTACTGGAAAGACCTCATCATCACACATCCAGAACTCGGTGAAGATGTGTCCATCATCGGCGCAGGCGCACTTGTCCCCACCAAAGGCGGTGTGGGCAAAGTTAGTGATGTGATTCATACCCTCAATAATTGATAGAAATAAGGTGGCGGACTAAATATATGTCCGCCATAACATTCATTTCATCAAAATACCCCAATTTTTCATATAATTTTCTATCACTGCTCCGTTATTATGTGTATATGATGAATAAACTAATGCTCCCAGACTATCAAATCCGCCAGCGCGATTTTCTACTCGAAATTTCGCGGGCAATCACCGCCCAACTCGACCTAAGCGAGGTGTTAAAGCGTGTATTACATGCCTCTATCATCATGCTTGCAGGTCGTTCTGGACTCATCGCCCTCCGCGCCGATGACACCATCTTTTATGTGCGAGCCATCATCAACATCCCCACCAACCTTGTGCCAACACTCAATGAACATCTCTATGAGCTATCACTCACCTTGGCACAAAAAAATACAGTAGAAAATTTTAACCAACAACTACGATCTATTAGTGCCATTATTGATGATAACCTTCAGCAAGCTGTTGCCATGCCCCTCATCTTTGCGGGTGAACCATTGGGTATGATGATTGTCTTTCGCAGTTATCAGACCGATGCCAGCACCAACGACATGCAAATTTTACAAAGTTTTGCAGACCAAGCCGCCATCGCTGTTCATAATGCCCAACTCTATGAAAGCATCGAAACCGAGCGCAAGCGACTCGCCGCTATTTTGCAATATGGTGCAGATGGCATGATGATTTTAGAACCCAATTTGACCATCGGGCGGTTTAATCGGGCATTAGAACGCATCACAGGCTGGACAGCCGATGAAGCCATTGGGTTATCACACGATGAAGTGCTAGTCTGGAAAAAACGCGATGGCGCAAGCATAGATATTCAGGTGGCGCTGGATAAAGGCTGGGCGAGCGCCTATCATCCCCAAGAGGATGAATCTCCCCTTTATGTAGAGGGTGAATTGTTACGCAAAGATGGACTCACCGTGAGCATTGGTATCACCTATGCCCCCCTCATTAATACCGATGGCAAACTAACCAATATCATCGCCCATATCCGCGACATTACTAATTTCAAACGCGCCCAAGAGATGCAAAACACCTTTATATCGGTGATTTCGCATGAACTTAAAACCCCTGTGGCAATTATCAAAGGGTATGCCGCCACCCTATCACGCCCCGATGCCCATTGGGATAAAAAAACCATTCATGATAATTTGATTGTAATAGAAGAAGAAGCAGACCGCCTTAATGGTCTCATCCAAAATCTGCTCACCGCCAGCAAATTACAGGCACAAGGCGATCTTAGCCTAAATAAAGCAGAGGTATGGCTAGATGAATTAGTCTCTATCGCCGTTGAGCGATTTACATCCCAAGTGACCAAACATAAATTTAAGCTCAAATTTCAGTCGCCATACCCCATGATTTATGGCGATGAAGCTCGTTTAAGACAGGTCATTGATAATTTGCTTAGTAACGCTGTAAAATATTCACCAGAAGGTGGTGTAATTGAAGTGGGTGGCTATGCCACCGCGACCACCGCAACATTCTATGTACGCGATTCTGGCGTGGGGCTTTCTGAAGAAGACCAGCAACGTATTTTTGAACGCTTCTATCGTGTGGATAGCAAATTGAGCAGTAAGACGCAAGGGTCTGGGTTGGGCTTATACCTCTCCAAAGCCATTGTATCGGCTCATGGCGGGACCATCGAGGTCAAAAGCACGCCCAATCGTGGCTCTACCTTTTTTGTTCATATACCGCGTTCATAATTGGAGTTTTTATGCAAAATCAACAACAAAATATGATTCGGTGTTCGTCATGCGGACACGCCTACAATATTCCTGTCTATTCGATTTTAGATGTCGCTACCACCCCCCAATTCAAGAGTTTACTCCTATCTGGCAGGCTCAACAGCGCCTCTTGCCCCAATTGTGGCAATATCAACAGTGTGGTTCTTCCCCTGCTCTATCATGATGCAGAAAAAGAATTGCTCATTGCACTTGTGCCAATGGACTTAAACCTAAATAAAGACGACCAAGAACGGCTCATTGGCAATATGATGAACAAATTACCCAAAGGCAATTTTAAGGGTTATATGTTTAATCCACGCCGTGCGATTACCCTTCAGGGCATGATTAATCAGGTATTAGAAGCCGATGGCATCACCCCAGAAATGATGGAAGAGCAACGCGCCCGTATTCAATTGGTGCAAAACTGCCTAGAGGCGGGGTCAGAAGAAGCCTTACAAGCCATCGTGAAAGATAGCGATGCCCAGATGGATGACCGTTTCTTTCAGGCATTTAGCCTCATTGCCCAACGCGCCCTCGAAGATGGTCAGCCACAAATCGCCCAGCAAATGCTCGCTATCCAAAACCGTGTGGTCGAATTATCTACCTATGGCAAACAACTGATTGCCAAACAAGCCATGCAAGAAAAAATCATCGAAGAAGTGGCAAATAAACTCGAAACTTATGGCGATGATATGAATCGTCAGGATATTTTGGCGCTGGCAATTTCTTATGCAGACCAAGAAGACCATATCCAAGCATTGGTCGGCATGATTCGCCCCGCCTTTGATGATGAGCTATTTCAAATGCTCACCGTACAAATTGCCAAAGCACCATCGCAAGACCGCGAAAAACTAGAAAAACTGCGTGACAAACTCACACAACTCACCGCCACCCTAGACCAACAAAATCAACGCGCCCTACAAGGTGTAGTGGGATTTTTGCAAACACTGGTCAATCATCCACAGCCAGAAGAACTCATCGCCGCCAATATCGAATCTATAGACGACACCTTCATGGCAGTTTTGAGTGCCAATATTCAACAAGCAGACCAAGCCCAAAATACGGCGCTGTCTGAACGCCTCAAATATATTTATAACATGGTGGTGAGCATTCTCCGCGCCAACATGAGTCCGGAATTGCGTTTTATCAACACCATTCTTGGCACAGAAAATGATACCGATGCCCAAAAAATGATTCAAGAAGAAGCACCCCAATTGGGTGGCTCATTGATAGAAGCCTTCCATGTTGTTGAGCAGATGCTTGCAGAGCAAGGGAACGCCTCTTTGGTAGGGCGCGTACAAACACTTCGCTCTATGACCGAAAAAGTGTTGAATATATAAGAATTAGGCTACCAAAGACCAACGATTAGCCTACGCACATCCCCCAAATACTGGTAAAATGGTGGGCTGTTGTGTAGGCTTTAAGCTGTTTATTCACATTTTGTATCTAGTAGATTTACGAGGTTGAAAAGTAAGATGATGATACCCAATTCATGGCGCAAACATAGCCTGCTGTTTTTGGCAATTTTAGCCAGCAGTATGTTATTGTCGTTCAATACGGTCAAACCCGTTCAGGCACAAGGGTTATGCAATCCAGATGCCGATGTCATGACTCGTGCGTTCTGTGCTGTACGCGAAGCGATTGAAGCGAAATTTAAGGTAGACTTGACCTATGTCCGTGACTGGCTATGGGTACAAACCGATTTTGGACCGGGTATTGATTGGGGCTGTATTGATGATGTCATCTCTACAGAAGTACGCCCTATCTTTCAGGGATGGACATTTACCATAACCGCACTCAACGGACGGCAATTTCAGGCACGGGTCGCCTTTAATGACCTCGCCGCCATTGCCGTATGCGATAAAGTAGTAGATATTGGTGCAGGTACACCTCCTCCCACAGGCAATAATCCCGCCCCCATCACACCAGGTGGCGCGGCAGTTGGTAGTTTTGAATTGGGTGGTCATGCCAATGGGTTAGAAGCCGCCGCAGTTACCAATGCCCAAGCCGCAGGGATGAGATGGATTAAGAAACAACTCCGCTTTAGTGTGGGTGATGGCATGGCTGGCGCACAAAACCTCATCAGCGATGTCAAAGGCAAAGGCTTTAAGGTGTTGCTCGGTATTGTTGGTCTGCCCCCACAAATGGGTGATTACAATTCTTATGTGGCACAATATGCTAGTTTTGTTGGGCAAGTTGCGGCTTTGGGACCAGATGCCATCGAAGTATGGAACGAACCCAATATTGACCGTGAATGGCCCACAGGCACCATTGGCGGGGCGCGTTATACACAATTGCTCGCCGCCGCATTTAATGCCATTAAAGCCGTTAACCCCAATATCATCGTTATCAGTGGCGCACCTGCCCCAACAGGCGCAGAAGCCGCCTTCCCTGGTGCTGTGGTCAATGACGACAATTTCATGATTCAAATGCGTGATGCAGGCGCGGCAAACTACATGGATTGCTTGGGCTTGCACTATAACGAAGGCATTGTCTCCCCAACCCAATCTTCTGGCGACCCACGCGACAACTACCCCACCCGTTATTATGCGACCATGTTGTCACGCGGGTCTGGCTTGTTCCCAAGCAAACCTGTCTGCTGGACAGAACTCGGTTATTTGAGTGGTCAAGGCATGGGTGCCACTATTCCTGCAACATTTGCATGGGCAGGTAATGTCACTGTGGCACAACACGCTCAATGGTTGGCAGAAGCCGCTACTATTGCCGCCCAAAGTGGTCGTGTCCGTTTGATGATTGTGTGGAATATCAACTTCACCATCTGGGACAGTGACCCAATGGGTGGTTATGCCATGATGCGTCCAGACGGCACATGCCCCGCCTGTGGTACATTAGGCACCGTGATGCGACGCTAGTCTCATCTTTGCTAATTAGCAATAAAAAAACGGGTGTGATTATGTCCACCCGTTTTTTATTACTATCGGCTTACGCTATTACTTATTCCCAACGCCATACCCATGTATTGCGAAACTGGCAATTTGTCCGCAGTGGGTCAAAATTCACCACCGCGTTCCCCACCTGTCCTTCAGTAGATTCCACAACGACCTGCCCCACAAATACATGATTCACATAGTAGTAAAGCACGCCGTTGTTCACCACCACCAATAATTGACTAGCGGTGGCAATTGACCATCCTTTGTGAATGCCAAAAAGTCCATCGGAGAATGTTTCGCCCGTGCGTACCGATACCCCATATCCACCCACATTATCCAAATAGGCAACGGTATAGGTCTGCTCATCGGCATGGTGAAATAATAAGGCACATGCCCCAATGCCTTCGCTGGTAAATGTGGCGCTGGCAGTGGTGGAAATGACAAAGTTCGTAAAACGAGTCTCCGCAATTAGTACCAAGCGATTCACACCGGGTCGTGAGGCTTCTAAGAAACTCTCTGTCACTTCCCATGCCAAATCCCCCCCCGCGGGGATAAGGTGACGGCGCTCTAATTCGTGAGATACCAACAAGGAATTACCCACCATCAATTGTAATGGCAAGACAAAGGCATCATTCACCCGTGTGGGAATGGTTATCTCTAATCCATCTATTTGGGCAATCACTTGGCTATCGAGAGCATTGAAGGTCTCTATCTGAATACCAATATCGCCCGCCACCTCGATGGTTTCATCGCTAATACTCGCCAACATCTGATTATCATAAAACACATCGAGGCTTATATCCTTTACCAAAACACCCAATGTAAACGTGGTATCACCAGCGACAATGGCAGGGTGTGTTGTCCAATCACCTAAAACACGCACCGAATCACCATCCCACACGGTTAATCGCCAATCACCACGCATACTCACCGAAACCACATACCGATTATCATTGGCTTGACCGCGAAAGCTCATGCCCACAATCCAACCATTACGCCCTATCACATTTGCCACTGTCATCTGGGCATAAAAATCTTTTTGGCGGGGAATTTCTGAATTAATCAGTCGTCCCACTTGCGCGATACCATCTACCTGCATGGTCAAAATACCGTCTATCACATCGGCAGAGGTGGTATTATCTGCTTCCCATGTGCCGATGGATGTAAACCGTTCATCTAGGGCAAAATCGGCATATCCCGCCAACATTGTCAATGTGAATGTGCCCATACTCTCCCCATATCCCCTCACTACCACCTGATATTCACCCAGACGGGGTAAGGTAATGGCTTCCAACAACGCATCGCGTCTCTCTGGATAGGCATAATCATCGTTACGAATCAATTCATTACCCGAAGCATCACGCAAAATAATCAGTGGGTCAAAATCTTCATCTGGCACGACTCGCAACGAAATTGCCATGCTCTGCCCACCTGTAAATGTCCATATCCGTTCTTCATTAGGCGTGGCAATTTCGCCTTCTATGGGTGTATTAAACCTAATACGGGCTGTTTGGGCATATACGGGTATTTGCCCTGTCAATAACACCAATAAAAATGTGCCTAAAATAAAAAAGGGGGCGTATTTCATCACCCCCAAGAATTGATTTTTCATCATCACCTCAAAACACTAACGATTTAGGTTATGGCATCCAACGATAAAAATGGTCTTGTAACCAGCGCAAATACGCCTCAAAATCATCGGGCAACATCTCGACTCCATCTATACCACGCGCTGTCTCTGCGATATACAGTTGCCGTTGCACCCCTGCGAGGCGTAAATCATTGCCACCGACTTTATTCTTGACGACATCTTCCCTACGGATGGTAAGTTCTGTAAAATTGCCTGCGGTGCTAAGCGCTTCAAATCGCTCTGGCGACAAAATAGTATAGACAGGCAGATAAATGTCTTCTTGCTCTAGGGCTATGGCAACCACATACGACCCTTTTTCTGCACGAGAACGCCGTTTAATGGCAAACCGCCATTGGGTGACATTAACTTGTTGCAGTGGATTCACCGCCCGCTTCACTTTTTCGCCCTGCAAAAAAGCAATCTCTTCTGGGGTGATACGTACCCATCGGTCAGATTTCCATAGTGGCTTGAGAAAATGCTCTGCACCTATCATCAGCACCAAACCAAGCCCAATACCCATCCCCAAACCAATCAAACTGCATGTTCCCCACCGAAACAGCAAATCGGAAAGGAATATGCCACCAACAAATCCACCTAAAAATAGGATAAATACAACCAATCGAAACGAAGTCGGCTCTGGGTCTACTGGGAAACGTAATATTTGGGGATTTTCATCAGCAGTCATCATCGGCTCAAAATCCGTTCTATTGCTTTTTGAGGACAAAAACAACCCGTGTGGTCTTATGGTTGGCAACATCTACCACATTTAGTTGTGTATCGAGTAGAGAGACAAGTTCAAAATCCATCCGACGCACCAATGTGACAATCGCCATAATGGGATAGGCACGCAAAAGTCGTTTAGTCTTGGCACGATTCCACAAGTCACCATTCTGGCGCATGAGCATATCATACTCAATGGTGCAGAGTTGACGGTCATAATCGTATTGTCGTTGTGCAAATACAGTCAAATCATCGGCTTCATAGAGGCGTTCACTGGCGATAGCCCCTCGTTGTGCCAGACCCTCAAGGGTATACATATCAAAGATAAAAAACCGCCCTGTGGACAAGACGGCACTCACTTGCTTGAGAGATGTCTCCAAATCGCGCAGGCTGTCGAGTTCATTGAATAAATTAAGCGCCAAGACCATATCAATCATGGTCACAGGGGGCAATTGGCGCACATCGGCTTGAACCAGTGTGGCAGTATGTCCTTTTTTATCCAACGCAGATTTAAGTTGTTGGAGCATAGCGGCATTATAATCTAGACTAGTCACATTGTATCCAAATGAGGAAAACCACAATGTAGATGCACCCGTACCACACCCCAAATCCAAAATTCGTCTGCCCGCCCATTCATTACGTTGGGCAAAATTGACCAATTTTGGGGTCACTTTGGCAGAATAATCTGCCATGCCAATGCGGTCATAAACATTGGGCAATATCACGTCATCTGCAAACACATCAAGACCCTTTCAGTATCATTTATGAATGACGGTTAAGGGTAGCACAATATGTCTCAAGAATCTATATTTTTGTCTCAACGTCCGATAGGCATCCAATAACCACGTCCAGGGACAGTGACTATATAGGCGGGGCGACGCGGATTTTCTTCTAATTTTTGACGTAACCGCGAGACATTCACCCGTAATACCGAATAATCACCCCGATAACTATCGCCCCAAACCGCCTGTAATAAATCATCATGTGTAATAACCTTGCCCGCATTTCGCATGAGGGTGAGCAAGATATTATATTCGATGGGTGTGAGGCTCAATCGCTTGCCATTGATAGTCGCTTGTCGGCGTGGCAAGTTGAGTTCTAATTTTCGCACCGTGATTTGTGTCTCTGCCTTGGGCATCCAATCCACACGGCGCAACAAAGCCTTCACCCGCGCCACCAGTTCATCGGGCGAGAATGGCTTTGCCATAAAATCGTCTGCACCCGCCTCCAATGCCACAACACGGTCACGATCACGCTCAAAGCCACTCATAACAATCATCGGCAAAAAGGAATGGGAACGCACTTTTTTGAGAATTTCTAACCCATTCATATCGGGCAAATGAATATCGAGTAGCACCAAATCGGGCGATAACATGGCAATTTCATCGAGTGCCATACCACCCTTATTCACCGCTACTGCTTCATAACCTGCGGTTTCAAGAAGGGTACAAACCATTTCTGCGGTATCTTCATCATCCTCAATCACGAGAATGCTTTGCGCTCTTTGTCCTGTTATTACCATTTTCTAACATCCTTATAACCGTTTGTAATATAGCATACCGCATTTTTGCAAAATAGGCTAGTAATCGGAAAAAATTGCGATATTCACCAATAAATTGGCATTAAAATAAATCTATGTGGTGCGAATATGCTATAATTTTACAGGTAATTTCAATCAATTTCGACTCAAAGTTGACAAAGGGTTTATGATGCCAAGAAAATGGTCTATTTTGCTAGTGATGCTGATGTGCCTGCTAGTCGGTGGTGGGGTATGGGCGCAAGAGGATGACGATATACTCGATATATCGCCCGTCATTGCGAGCCTTAATGCCTATCGTGAAGAAAATAATCTGCCTCTATTTATGCCTAACGACTTATTGATGCAAATCACCGCCCATATTAGCGACTTGGTAGGGACACAAAACAATCCAGACGCACAACTCATCATGATAGAGTTTGGTTATCGGGCTATCTCTTATGAAATGGGATGGTGGAGCGATTCAGATGATTTAGATACGGTCGCCAGTCAGATAATCCGTGATTTTGGCAGTAGCGATAACCGCGAAATAGGGATAGCAGGGGTATATTCGGACTATTATCGAACCTATATCTATACCATCATCCTTGCCACAAGCAATAGTTGTGTGCCAGAATCCCAAGAAGAAAGTTTAGAAGTTCAAACCCAAGAAGCAGAGGCTGTTTTGGCATACGTCAATGAAGCCCGCATAGCAGAAGGGTTAGAGCCACTCACATTGGGGAATGAGGCATTATTTGCCGCCGCCTTGTGGTATTCCAATGATATGAAAGCCTATGGCTACCCCACCCAACGACGCGGTGGAGTTGCACATATCGGCACAGATAGTTCTGATGTTGCAGAACGGATATTGCGTGAGGGGTATTTGATGACCAACGCCAGAGAAAATATTTTATTGCGCTTTGATATAGATGCGTTTGGCGCGTTTGATATGTGGTGGAACTCACCCGGTCACAAAGCCAATATTCTCGCAGACGACATCACAGAGATGCAATTGGCATTCACTTGTAACCCCGATAGTGGCGAATTTTATTACACACAGGTCTTTGCGACCCCATTTATGGTTCTGCCCCTAGAAGAGATTCAAGAATCATTTCTCACATTAGTGAATGAGGCACGAGTTGCCAATAACCTGCCAGAATTTGTGATTGATGAACGCCTAACCGCCTCTGCACAAGATGAAGTGAGCTATATGGTGGCAAATGATAATGCTGTGCAAGATGATTTGTTCGATAATTTACGCAATACAGGCTATACATCACGAACATTGGCATATCTAACATTTGTGAATAATAATGCCACCAGTGCGGTTGAGGATTGGCTAGATTCTCCGGACTCGTATGAATATCTGATTGATAGTAATTATCAAAAAATGGGCGTGGGTGTAGCGTTATCTGGGACAAGTTATATATTTTTTGTCTGGTTAACCAGCCGTTAGCCTGTAGATATAAAAAAGAGAAGCCTATTAATAGGCAATAGAGATTAAGTTAAATAAAAAGACATGCTCAAAGAGAGTGGTTGTGCTAACAACCTTCAAAATTAGGGTGTCTTTTTTATCCATATCACTCAATGAATAAAAACAATTTGATTTCAAAATCATTGCTCCATAAGTTTTTGCTCACCATTAATTTATAAATCATTTATGCACCATTCAAAGGGTAATCGCATCAAACACCGAATAAACCCAAAAGGATTTATTCGGATGTAGGGCAAGCTATTGCCCCTGTCAAAACACCTTGCTTCCTAACAATATCTATATTTTGGTGTC
>DAOTUO010000143.1:0-3858 GCA_034436595.1 Anaerolineae bacterium
CTCACATGACAACTGTCACACCACATCACGGGTTAATCATATCCAACGTCACTATCAAAACCCCCTGCGCGGACGGAAAATAGAGGTATACCTCATAAAAAAGAGTGGAGAAAAAATTATTATGGTCGCAACCAAAGCCCCGAATAAATCAAGAGGGGCAGATAAACAAGCGGGACATAAATGGGTTTATTTATTCAATGAAGTAGACGAAGCACAGGCACTTGTTGGCTCTTGGGATAAAGTGCGCTCGTTGTTGGGTGGCAAGGGTGCAGGGTTGGCAGATATGACCCGCGCCGATGTCCCCGTACCGCCCGGACTCACTATCACCACCGAAGCCTGCAATGCCTATCATGCCAACGAACAATTTCCCGATGGCATGTGGGAACAAGTCGTGAACGCCCTCAAACAAGTCGAACTCAAAACCGAAAAAGAATTTGGGAGCGCCACAAACCCCCTGCTGGTGTCGGTGCGGTCTGGGGCAAAATTTTCGATGCCCGGTATGATGGATACCGTACTCAATTTGGGCATGAATGACGCGATTGCGGCACGCATGGTAGAACTCACAGGTGACCCGCGTTTTGTGTATGATGCCTATCGCCGTTTGGTGCAGATGTTTGGCAGTGTCGTGATGAATATGGACGATGATGCCTTTGAGCATCCCCTCACCGATATGAAGAAAAAACGCGGTGTGAAGTCTGATACAGATCTCACCGCCGATGATTGGAAATCGCTCACCGAACAATTTAAGGTAATTTATCGGGAAGCCGTTGGCGAAGATTTCCCCCAAGATTCCTATAAACAACTCAAACTCGCCATCGAAGCCGTGTTTAAGTCATGGAATGGCAAACGGGCAGTGGATTATCGCAATGCCGCCAAAATCCCCCACGATTTGGGGACGGCTGTCAATGTTCAGACGATGGTTTTTGGCAATATGGGCAGTGAATCGGGGACAGGGGTGGCATTCACACGGAATCCATCGACAGGTGAGAGAATTCTCTTTGGCGATTTTCTGATGAACGCACAAGGTGAAGATGTGGTCGCGGGAATCCGCAATACCGAGCCGATTGCCGATTTGGAAAAAGAAAATCCAGAGGTGTATCAACAATTCCTCGATATTGTCGCCAAACTCGAAAAACATTACCGCGATATGCAAGATGTCGAATTCACGATTGAACGCGGACGCTTATGGATGCTCCAAACCCGCGATGGCAAGCGTACCGCACGCGCCGCCGTCCGTATCGCTGTTGATATGTCCGATGAAAATCTCATCAGCAAAGCCGAAGCGGTTGGGCGCGTGAGTCCAGACCATGTGATTCAACTGCTCCATCCACAATTTGAAGATGATGCCCGTATCAGCGCCAAAAAAGCGGGGCGGCGTATCGCCAAAGGCGTGAATGCCTCGCCTGGGGCGGCGGTGGGTGTGGTCGCATTTGATGCCGACCTCGCAGAAAAATGGGGCAAGGCGAAAAAATCGGTCATTATGGTGCGCCCAGAGACCAAACCAGACGATGTTCATGGGATGCTCGCCTCCAAAGGCATTTTGACCAGTCGTGGCGGGGCAACCAGTCATGCGGCAGTGGTCGCCCGTCAATTTGGTGTCCCGTGTGTGTGTGGTGCAGATGCGTTGGATATTGACCTCCGCGCTCGCACGATGCGCGTGGGCGATTTGGTGGTCGCAGAAGGCGATATGATTTCGATTGATGGTGGCACAGGCGAAGTGTTTGTAGGCGAAATTAAGCGTGTAGAACCCGATTTTATGCGCGAGGCATATCTACGCCGTCTGCTAGAATGGGCAGATGAATTCCGCACATTGGGCATTTATGCCAACGCCGATTATCCTGTAGATGCCAAACGCGCCCGTGAATATGGCGCACAAGGTGTTGGGTTGTGTCGTACTGAGCATATGTTTTTCCAAGATGAACGCCTGCCCATCGTGCAAGCGATGATTCTCTCTGCACCAAATAGCGAAGAAGAAGCGAAAAATCTGGAAAAATTGCAACAATTCCAACACGATGATTTCTATGGCATCCTCAAGGCGATGGACGGTCAACCAGTTATTATCCGCCTATTAGACCCACCATTACACGAATTTATGCCCGACCATGAACAATTGGCGATGCGGGCGGCAGGCTTGCGGATTATGAATGACCGCCCCAAAGAATTACAACGGGTGGAAGAACTCATGGTCGCAGTCGAAGGCTTGCGCGAATTTAACCCCATGCTCGGTTTGCGTGGTGTGCGCTTGGGCATCATGCGCCCCGCCATTAACCGTATGCAAGTACGGGCATTGTTTGAAGCCGCTTGTGAATTGGTCGGTGAAGGCGTGGAAGTGCATCCAGAGATTATGGTCGCTGTCACCAGCCATGAGAACGAAGTCAAATTCATGCGCGAGATGATAGAGGCTGTCGCAGATGAGACGATGTCCCACTATAACATCAAGTTTGAATACAAAATTGGTACGATGATAGAGTTGCCCCGCGCCGCCATCATCGCAGACCGCATGGCGCAATATTCCGAATTTTTCTCCTTTGGCACAAACGACCTCACCCAAACGACCTTTGGCATCAGCCGTGACGATGCAGAAGGCAAATTCTTGCTGGAATATGTCGAGACAGGCTTGCTCAAAGAAAATCCATTCCAAGTATTGGATGCCGATGGGGTAGGGTATTTGGTAAACCTCGCCGTGAAAAAAGGGCGTGAGGCGCGTCCAAACCTTGAGGTGGGTATCTGTGGTGAACACGGTGGCGACCCACAAAGTATCGCCTTCTGCCATAAAGCAGGACTCGATTATGTGAGTTGTTCCCCATTCCGTGTGCCAGTCGCAAGACTCGCGGCGGCACATGCGGCACTCAAGGGGATGAAAGAGGACATTTAGCTACTTCTCCTATGTGTATCACGATACGCTGTTGCTTCTAGCACACCAAACAGCGTATCTGCACCATTTTATAGAATATATTTTTTCTCCTCCTCAAAAACACACCCCGCAATGGGGTGTGTTTTTTTATTGGGGGATGAAGGTGATTTCTAGTGCCTCTGGGACACGCCTAAACGCATCGCCTAAAAATTGGAGATTTTCATTTGATTGTTTTAGACTATCAAATCTTTCATGCCGATAAATTCGGCGCATTTCTTCCCATACAGACAGATGCTGACGTTTTTTGAGATTTTGAATATGATACCCTAAATCACTTCGATGTCGTTTATGTTCATAACCATCTATCCACAATAAAAATCCGTCAAACGCATCTTTTCTTTTTGATTGCAAACGACTACGGTTCAACTGAAGCATAACAATGGTATAGTCAACACGTTTTTTGTCATGTTTATTCAAAACTGAAATGGGTTCATAATTAAAATCTCTGAATTCTAATTGCAAAAAATCCATCGGATTTTCATAACGGGGATTAATTAATTTGGGACTGCCCGCCACTGGCTGATTATCAATATCATCTCCATAATCATCTATCATCATGAACCGTGTGCCTTTAGCACGATTGCACGAGGCACACGCATACAAATAATTGCACCATGCAAAGGTCAATTCAGGATAACCTGATTTTGGAAAGAAATGGTCAATATCTTCGGCACTACCATCTTCGCAATAACAACAATTTTCGATATTAGGACACATCTCCCTTAATAGCGTCTCAATTATCTTAAATGATTTGCGTTTTTGATACGTTTTCCATAAGCGTGTTGATTTTTCTATTGGGCTAGAATGGTCATCCACTTGTCTTTGAAAGTCCGATAATTCCTTCAATAAGCGTGCTGAGAGTGGTTTGTCCTCTAGCCGAATCATGCTTTTTTATTTCTCTCCCGCGCCACTTCCAGATATTTTGATGGGGTATTTGGCAATTG
>DAOTUO010000144.1:0-2329 GCA_034436595.1 Anaerolineae bacterium
ACCACCGCCATCGCCTATCAAAGACAAAATTCGGCGCATTGGCAGTTTGCCCAAAGTGTTCACCGAGGACACCTTTTATGACCGCGCCAGCCAACAGGCAGACATCACCAACGCCATCCACGACGGCAAGGCGTTGATTGCCGTTTATGGGCGGGGCGGGGTTGGCAAGACGGCGCTGATGTGCAAGGTCTTGGGTGATTTTGAAAAACACACCCCGCCAGCCGATGGCTTGGCTTATTTCCGCGCCGATAAAACGCCGATCCTCACCGCAGGCGAAATTTTTGGGGCGCTGGCGCATTTTTTGCCAGATGACCATGCTTTTCATGAGACACGCAAAGACATCACCGTGTCTATTCCAGATAAAACGCACATGCTCATCGAAGCCATGCACGGCGGGCGCTATATTTTGTATATAGACAACCTCGAATCGCTCCAATGGATTACCCCCACAACCGATACACCCCATGCACCCATTTCCCCCGATGAAGGGCATATCACCGAAGCGAGTATCCGCGAATTTTTGGCGACCCTGTTGTCATTGGGCGATAAGCGCGGGTTATCGGTCGTTATCACCAGTCGCACCCCATTGCGCTTTGGCGATAATCCGTTATTTTTTGATAATTTGCATAGTCGCTATCACAAGCTCATTCGTCTCGATGACGGATTGCCACTCGATGACGGGTTAGCCTTCATGCACTCAATGGATACCTATGGCGCATTGCCCAAAGACCGCACCCAATTGGCACAATGGCACGCCAAAGTGTTGGGATTTCCACGCGGATTAGAGGCGTTGGTGGGGTATTTGAACGAAGGCGAGAGGCGCTCCATTCAAGATTTACTCGATGACCCGCTTTTATTTGGCGAGAAGGTGCTAAATCTCATTGTCGGCAAGGTTATCGAAACCCTGCCCACGTCCCTCAAACGGGTATTGGGCGCGGTATCGGTGATTGGTCAGACCGCCACCCAAGCCGATTTAGAATATGCCCTCGCGCCTCATGTGGATACCGTCCATCTGCGTCATGCCCTAGACCGTTTGGTGGCGGGGCGCTACTTGGCATATAACCAACAAACCCGTACCTATAGCCTGCATCCGTTGGATATTGAATATTTATTTAATGTCCTGCCGATTGGTGATTTACCATCTAAAATATCTCCATCAACTAAATCTCATAAAAAGCCATTTGCCAGAATCAAACAATTATTGGTCAAAAAAGATACAAATGGAATCTTCCATAGCCCAGAGCCATTTACCCGCTATGCCCTTGCCTATCGCATGGCGGGGTTGTATCACCAAAAGGGCGCACAAAATACTGTCTGGAATAGCCTTGATGACCTCGCCCCCCACCTGCGCGAGATGGCGTATCGGATGTTATTGGCAGATTATGATACCGTTGCGAGTATGTTGCTCAGGATGGATTTTGATTACCTGCTCCTGTGGGGACACACCGAATTGGTGTTGCAATGGCACACCCGCTTAGAAGGATTGGTGCAGAATCCAGCTTTGGCGATGCGGTGCATCGGCAATTTAGGGACGACCTATTATTTTATGGGCAATGTCGAGAAAGCCATTACGTATTACCAAAAAGCCCTTGATATGGCACGCGCACAAGGGAGTAAACAGGGTGAAGGCGTATGGTTAGGCAACTTGGGGATTGCCTACTCAGATTTAGGGCAAGTGGACACCGCCATCGGCTATTATCAGCAGGCGCTCACCATTGACCGTGAGATGAAAGATAGGCGTGGTGAAGGGGCTGATTTAGGCAACTTGGGGATTGCCTACCTCAATTTAGGGCAAGTGGACACCGCCATCGGCTATTATCAGCAGGCACTCACCATTGACCGTGAGATTAAAGATAGGGGTGGTGAAGGGAATCGTTTAGGCAACTTGGGGTTTGCTTTCACTATCATTGGACGGTATGCCGAAGCCATCACCCATATTCAACAAGCCATCACGATTGCCACCGAAATCAAAGCACCATCGTCACTTCAATATCGTCATGGCTTTTTGGCAACCGCCTATTGGTTCTCTGGCGATATGCCCAATGCCCTCACCGCCATCCGTCAAGCGCGGGGATATGATATTGCCATCAACAATCATAATGTCGCCAGTTTGCACGGGTGCATCGCGTTGTGTGCGGGTCATGCCGATGAAGCCCAAACCGCCTTCCATGAGGCATTGGCTCATGCCGATGCGCTATTATCAAAAACTGCCAAGCAATATGATGCGTTGTATAGTCGGGCATTGGCACACGCCGGGTTGTGGGTGGTTATGGGCGCAGATGCCGATTATGCCCATGCCATGAGCGCCTATGCTGATGCCAAAGCGGTG
>DAOTUO010000145.1:0-6418 GCA_034436595.1 Anaerolineae bacterium
GGTGAAGCACCCCGAAGTGCCTATATATTCACCCATAACATAGCCATTGCTGGCTGAGACTGGTAAGCATTGAGGCTATTGAAAGCCCCTGCCTTTAGGCATGGGGATGCTTACTACTAAGGTGTTACTACTCCAAAATCACCGACATCCAAATTAAATTTCAAATTTGGGGAAACGGTTGGTGCAGGGAACGCCGACCATACTTGAATGGTGGTGCGGTCACTACCCAACGCATTATATACCGGTGAAAAGACAGGAATATCTAACAATAAACGATGTTGCCAAAATACTTCAACCAAAACAACACCCTGATTGGGCAAATAGCTACGGAGGTCTTCGTCCACACAATTGTTCCCGTTTACGTCACAAATACGTCCAAAATTGGGCATAGATTGTCTGGCTTCAGTAATTTCTGCAGGCGATAATAAAAAGTTATTGTTAGAAAGTAGCCGTTGCACCTCATAGACAGAAAATTCAGAGCCATAACAGCGAAAGACCATCTCTGTAGGTGTGCCATTAACATCTTGTGTGGTTGTGACATCTTTACCAACACGGTGATAACCTGTATAGGCAAAACCACGTACCATTTCACGATAGTTATAAGGGTCAAAGGCAGGTAAATCACCCGGAGACACCCACACACCATCACGCATCACTGCGAGTTCTAGTGGATATTGTCCCACAGGGACAGATGTGCCACCATCATCACGATAGACCTCAACCACATCCACCCCACCAAACTGCGCTGGAGTGTTGAATGGATCAACCCAAAATGAGTTGTAATAGTTAAATTGCGCGGGGTTTGGCAAAAGACTGCTATTAGCCAAAAAGCCGAGATTAGTCGAAGAATCGTTCTGGTTGCGTCTTTGACCATAAAAATCGAAAGGGTCACGCTCAGCAGTATATAGGACAGGCGTGTTGGTTGCATCGAGCCACATATTACACTCGTTGGCTTTGGTCGGATAGCGCCCCACCACAACAGGCATATAGCCATCCTGAAATTCATTTGGGACGAGCGTATTGCCAAGCCTCAACTCATTACCATCAACGGTGGGGATGTTGTTGTGTACCATCTGAATGGCAAATACCGAGATAATAATATCATCGGTACGGCTTTCAAGAGGCAACGCATCATCCTTACGAATCACAAGCGGGTCGAGTGAATTTTTCATTTGGCATAACACCAAATTGTAAAACCCAATCTGAAATTCTGCAGGTGGATTTGGCGAGCCAAACCAACGACAATCGCGCACATATTCACGCCGTCTTTCGATTTCTTCGCGTGTGACACCATTAATAACGGCAAAATCGGGTGCCAGCGGATAATCATCCATATAGGGGTCTAGGCTGATGTCCTCGGGCAAACTTGCCCACTCATTCCAGACAAATGGGCTGTTATCACCACTCAAAACAGCGCCCCGTCGCGCCCCCACCCGTGTTACTTCGAGGAGGGTTAAATAGTTACGTGCAAACCAACCAATCTCAACCAACCCTACCAATAAGATAATCAGCAGTGGGGTAATCATGGTCATCTCTACCACACTCTGACCTTTTTGGCGTTCAACTTTGCCTTTGGGTCTGGGTGTGCCATCTAAAATTTTTATTGCTTTGTTTAAGAAATTACGCATTATGCCACCTTCTATCACCTACTTAGGGTGAGGCACTCATTATTCTTCTGCGTCTTGATAAATCATACCATACCCGCGCACACTATCCATAAAGGTGGTGAGAGAAAATTGATAAGGTTTTGTACAAGGTTTTGTGTATAGCTTTGACAATTGACGCACTCTAGCCCTGCGGTACTATTATAAGCAAGTTTTTAACCTATATGAGTGGAAGCGACACATGCCCAAACGGACAGATATTCAAACCATCATGATTATTGGCTCTGGACCGATTATCATTGGACAAGCCAGCGAATTTGATTATAGCGGGGTACAAGCCTGCAAAGCCTTGCGCGGATTGGGGTATCGGGTGGTGCTGGTCAATAGCAATCCAGCCACAATTATGACCGACCCAGAATTTGCCGATGCCACCTATGTAGAACCGCTCACACCCGAAATATGTGAGCGTATTATTGAACTAGAGCGTCCAGATGCCCTATTGCCCACAGTTGGCGGGCAAACCGCGCTCAACCTCGCCATTGCCCTGCAAACGCGTGGCACATTGGATAAATACAATGTCGAACTTATCGGCGCATCTATGAACAGCATCCACCTAGCAGAAGATAGGCAATTATTCAAAAATGCCATGACCGAAATTAACCTCAAATCACCCCCTAGCGAGGTGGTATCTACTGTAGATGATGCCATAAAAGCCGCAGAAAAAATCGGCTATCCCGTCCTCGTGCGCCCCTCATTCACACTCGGCGGGAGTGGTGGGGGTGTGGCTTATGATGAATCCCAATTGCGCGAAATTTCGCGTAATGGCATCAAGCAAAGCCCGATGGGGCAAGTTCTCATTGATATGAGCCTGCTCGGATGGAAAGAGTATGAACTCGAAATCATGCGCGATAACAACGGCAATTTTGTTGTGGTATGTTCCATTGAGAACCTCGACCCCATGGGTGTGCATACAGGCGATAGCATCACTGTCGCCCCTGCCCAAACCCTGACGGATAAAGAACTCCAGCGCCTACGCAATATGTCCCGCGCCATTTTCGATAAAGTCGGACTTGCTACTGGTGGCGCAAATGTGCAGTTTGCCATTAGCCCAGATGACGGCGATGTGTATGTGATAGAGATGAATCCCCGTGTATCACGATCATCAGCACTCGCCAGCAAAGCCACAGGCTTCCCAATTGCCAAAATTGCCGCATTGGTCGCAGTCGGGTTTTCTTTGGATGAAATCCCCAACGACATCACCCGTGTGACACCTGCCAGTTTTGAGCCATCACTCGATTATGTGGTGGTAAAAATCCCCCGTTGGAATTTTGAAAAATTCGCGGGGGTCAATATGGTGCTGGGACCCCAGATGAAAGCCGTTGGCGAAGTCATGGCAATTGGACGCACCTTCTCTGAGGCATTGCAAAAAGCCATCCGCTCGTTGGATATTGGCATTACAGGCTTTGGGAGCAATTTGGATGATGTCCCCCCTGCTACGCTTGCCGTCCCTACCGCCAAACGGTTATTCCAAGTTGCCGCCAATTTGTATAACGGCGTGAGCCAAGCAGAAATTGTCGAGCAAACCCGTTTTGACCCGTGGTTTGTGGAACAAATGGCGGCATTGATGACCATCCACAAGACGATTTTGCACAAAAAACTGAAATTAGCCGATTTGGATAAAGCCGATATGCTCAAACTCAAGAAAAATGGGTTTAGTGATGTGTATATCGCCCAGCTTATCGGCATAGACGAAATTGCCGTGCGGAATCATCGCAAGGGGTTGGGTGTGGTCGCCAATTATTACCGCGTAGATACCTGTGCGGCAGAATTTGAGGCACAAACACCTTATCTCTATTCCACCTATGAATCAGAAAGTGAAGCCTACCCCACCGCCAATAAAAAGGTGATGATTCTCGGTGGCGGACCAAACCGCATTGGTCAGGGGATTGAGTTTGATTATTGCTGTGTCCATGCCTGTTTTGCCTTGCGGAAAATGGGCTATGAGACGATTATGGTCAATTGCAATCCAGAGACCGTCAGCACCGATTATGACACGGCAGACCGTCTGTATTTTGAACCCCTCACCGCCGAAGATGTGCTGAATATTATTGATGTGGAAAAACCCGATGGCATATTGGTGCAATTTGGCGGACAAACCCCGTTGAATATCGCCCGTGCCTTGCATGAAGCAGGTGCGCCCATTTGGGGGACATCGGTGAACACCATTGACCTCGCAGAAGACCGCCAACGGTTTAATGCCCTCATGGAAGAACTCCATATCACCCAACCAGCAGGTGGCACTGCTTTTAATCCACAAGAAGCGCGTGATGTCGCCAATAAAATCGGCTATCCTGTGTTAGTCCGTCCTAGTTATGTACTTGGCGGGCGTGGTATGGCGATTGTCTTTGATGATGCCATGCTCACCGATTGGCTCGATAACCACATCACATGGACAGAACACCCCATCCTCATTGACCGTTTCTTGGATGATGCCTTTGAAGTGGATGTGGATGCGCTATGCGATGGTGAAAATGTCACCATCGGCGGGATTATGCAACATATCGAAGAAGCAGGCGTGCATAGTGGCGATTCTGCCTGTGTGTTGCCACCGTATAAAATCAGCGCCTATCACATCGAAATTATCCGCGAACACACCCACCGCATCGGTTTGGCATTGGGCGTAAAGGGCTTGTTTAATATCCAATTCGCCATCAAAGACGAAGTGGTCTATGTGCTAGAGGTGAATCCACGCGCCAGCCGTACCGTGCCATTCGTCAGTAAAGCGGTGGGTGTGCCACTCGCCAGTTATGCCGCCCAAATCAGCACGGGCATGACGCTCAAAGACCTCAATTTCCTCACAGAACCGTCTGTAGATGGCTTTTTCGTCAAAGAAGCGGTGTTGCCCTTCCAGAAATTTCCGGGCGTAGATGCCCGTCTGGGACCAGAAATGCGCTCCACAGGCGAAGTGATGGGACACGCATCTAGTTTTGGTCATGCCTTCATCAAATCGCAGATGGCGACAGGCGTATCCCTGCCCCAATCGGGGAATATCCTCATCAGCGTGAACGATTTTGATAAAGGGGCGGTATCGAAAATTGCCCGTGATTTGCATAGTATGGGATTTAAATTGATTGCCACCGAAGGCACGGCTCGCTGGCTAGAGATGATTGGCATCCCCGCCACGCGCATTAATAAAGTGGCGCAAGGCTCACCGCATGTCGTGGATGCCATGATGAACGGCGAAATTGATATGATTATCAACACGCCACTCGGTGGACAGGCACATGATGACGGGGCGCTCATTCGTGGCACATCGGCATTGCTAGGCATCCCACTGGTGACGACCCTCAGCGCGGCGATGGCGAGTGTGCAGGGCATCCGTGCCTTGCGCGACAAACCGTTAAAGGTGCGTAGTCTGCAAAAGCACCATGAGGTGCAGGGGTAGAATTAACTTAGATGGATTAGCAAAACACCTCGCAATGGGGTGTTTTTATTATATAATAAAGTATTTTAAGGAGCTACTTTTAGGAGAAATCATGTCTAATCAAGAAATCGCTTCAGACGAGGGTAATTGCCTAACAGTATCTATTGGATGTATGGTAATTGCAGGAATATTTACAGCCATTATTGGCAAGCTATTTAGCCTGTCTGATGATAGTTTACAAGTTATATTCGTCACTTTAACCATTATAGGTGTAATATTTGCCATTTTTGACCCACAAATAGAAACCCCTAAACAAGATGATAAGGTTATAGAAAAGAAAAAGAATGATAACAAACTAGAAATTGGTGCAGATGGGGAACTAACTAGAGATTTTGTAGAACAAAAAAAATATAAGAAAATGTCTCGTATAGAAGGTAAAGGAATTAGTTCATCAGACCCAATATATCTTATTGAAGGTCTTTATGCCATAAATTATGAATTTAGAGAAAGAGAACGAGATAGCTTCACAGAGCTTAGAGCATCCATAGCATTCATCGGAGTTGATACTAAATATGAGAAAGAAATCATCTCTGATATATCATCTAAAGGTTCAGTTACATTTAGAGTTCCTCAATCTGGTCGCTATATTTTCCAAACACATATGAAATTTTTTCATACCCTTACAGCAAGAACCCGAGTAATGAGCGACCCGAACAGGTTTACTTGGGAAATTGAGTGTAAATTACTTGAGTAAATTATTTTCCTATTCAAGCGATGCAACGAATTCGGCGCAATAGGGCATGGAGAAACAACATAATATTGGGTACAATAATTTAAGTAATGTTGAATTTTATGGATATGAGCCATGTCAAACCAAAACAACAAAAAAAATAAAACACGCTACTTCATACGAGGTAGAGGGATAAGTTCATCAGACCCAATATATCTTATTGATAGTATCTATAAATTAGAGTATGAATTTAGGGAAGGGCATATAGGTAGCTTTACAGAACTCAGAGCATCAATTTCTTTAGTTGGAATTGATGTAGCACAGCAACAAGAAATTATTTCAGATATATCATCAAAAGGTTCTATCGCTTTCAGAGTGCCCCAGACTGGTCGTTATATTTTCCAGACACAAATGAAGTTCTTTGATACACTTAAACCAAGAAGCAATGTAATGGCTGATACTAATGAAGTCTGGTGGGATATGGACTGTAAAATCATTGAATAAATTTTATCTTTCTAAACATAGATTAAAGCAAGTCCCCCCCCAGCACCAGCCTGCCCCATCTTATGCACCACGACATGATGAAATGGGCGGATGACATTAAAATACACGCGCCCCGTCCATCGCTTGTGATGCACAATCGTCACCACATGGAATTTT
>DAOTUO010000146.1:0-12789 GCA_034436595.1 Anaerolineae bacterium
ATCGCAGGCGTGCAGATTGCCAAAGGCTTTGGCGCGATTGTGACGGGTGTGTGTAGCACCAAAAATATTGAACTGGTCAAATCATTCGGGGCAGACCATGTGATTGATTACACGACTACCGATTTCACCCAAAATGGTGAGACCTATGACCTCATTTTGGATACCGTGGCAAAAACACCCTTTATGGCGTGCGAAAATTCTCTTACGCCAAAAGGGGCTTATTTGGCGGTGGCGGGTGGCATCAAAGAAATGCGCCAATCACTTGGCAATGGCAGGCGTGGGGGCAAAAAGGTGATTGCAGGGACATCATCAGAGAGCCAAGACAACCTCATTTTTATCAAAGGGCTGATCGAGGCAGGCAAGCTAAAACCGGTTATAGATAGATGCTATCCGTTAGAAGAGATTGTCGAGGCGCATCGCTATGTGGATAGTGGGCGCAAAAAAGGCAATGTGGTCATCAGTGTTTCGCATTAAGTGGACGCGCAGAAGCGCGTCCGTACACCGCTCTATTTTTAACGCATAAAGGATATTCAGAAATGGTAGATGTAAGAATTCGATTGGCATTTGCATGGGTCGCCACAACATTGGTTTTTATCTATGGGGATATTTTGCGGATGGTAGCGGGTGATATGCCACTTGGCGAAATAAATGGCACGGCACCCACTCCCCCATTGATGTTTGGTATTAGTGTGTTGATGTCCATTACGATAGTGATGAGTATATTGACCCTCATTCTAAATCGTAATATCAATCGGTGGTTAAATATCATCGTGGCAGGATTTTGGTTGGCATTTCTTGTGATGGATATAGGTTCATACATCGCCCGACCATACGATTTTTATCTCATAGCCATGGGTGCGGTATTTTGTTGCGCCATCATTTGGTGGTCGTTGCGGTGGCGTATAACAGAATCTTAGTGGACACACAGAAGCACGTCTGTACACCTCTCTATTTTTAACGCATAAAGGATAATGAAGCATGGAAGATATACAAATCAAATTGGCATTTATGTGGGTGGCGGTCACACTGGTTTATATCTATGGCGATATTTTGCGGATGGTGGCGGGTGATATGCCACCGGGGGAAATCAATGGCATGAAAGCCACGCCTGTGATGATGTTTGGCATTAGTGTGTTGATGTCTATCACCATTGTGATGGTTGTATTGACCTTGACGCTGGACTATAACATCAATCGGTGGCTGAATATTATTGTGGCGGCGTTTTGGTTCTTATTCACTCTGATTGATTTGCGGTCATATTTAGCCCGACCATACGATTTCTTTCTGATTGCCATGAGCTTGGTATTCGATGCGCTCATCATTTGGTGGGCATGGAACTGGACGATTGCCTAAATAATGCAATAGGGCATGATGATTCATGCCCTAGCTATCACCTTTTAATAACGCACAATCACCTTACCGCTATTTTTACCCGCTTGCAAATATTCCACCGCCTCGATTGTCTGATTCACCCCAGAAAACACGGTGGGGTCTATAGATGGGCGCAATTTGCCCTCATTCACCAAGCCGATGAGCTTTGCCATGTGTTCACCGAGTAATTGCGGACGACCCCAAAACAGATTGAGGTTAAATCCGCGTACCGATGCCATTTTGCCCAGCAATTTGTAATAAATCCGCACGCCTGTGACCACATCGGGTTGGTCTTTATATTCGCTGATGAATCCCAATGTCACTAAGCGCCCAAAGCGTGCCAAGTGGTCTACGCATACATCAAACAAATCGCCACCGACACTTTCAAATACGACATCCAAGCCTTTGGGGAATTCTTTTTTCAAGACATCACGCAGATTTTCGGTTTTATAATTCACAGGACGGTCACAGCCCCAACTGCGGAGCAAATCGGCTTTTTCGTCACTACTGCATGTGCCGATGACCTTGCACCCCGCTAATTTTGCCAATTGCACCGCAAATTGCCCTGTACCCCCTGCGGCGGCAGTGACGAGGACGGTTTCGCCTGCTTTCATCTCGCCTGTGACTTCTAAGCCGATGGAGGCGGTCAATCCACCAATCGAGAGGCTCATAATTTCTGGGGTGGCGGCGGGGATGGGGACAGCACGACGTGCCGAGATGGTGTAATATTCGCAATAGCCAGAGCCAATCGCATTGGTCAGCACCGTGTCACCGACTTGGTATTGGGTGACATTTTCGCCAATAGCGACAATTTGCCCAACGGCTTCTGCGCCCATATCACACGGGAGAGGGGTGGGGAGCAAATATTGTCCCGCCGCCATCATCACATCAGAAGCATTGACACCTGCATACATATTTTTGATGAGAATATCATCGCCAGTGGGCATTACCAATGGGATGGTTTGAATTTGCACCGCTTCTCTAAAATTTTTGCTATATTGAGTGGCGGTCAATTTTTGATAGTGGGTCGGTAAGGTCATTTCTTATAAATCTCCTCAGACTATTCTAAATAAACTATGCTATATATTGTGTATTGCCACAGGCAAAGACCTCTGGCTGATTACCCTATCTATATTAAGGATGCTTCACCATGATAACGCAACTTTTTCGGCTTGTCTTGTTATTGACCATGATTAGTTTTGGTGCAACGGCGCATTATCCCGCGCAGGCACAATCGGATGATGTGGCTTGCACCACCATACCTAATATTGTGGTGGGGCAATTTATCCCCCTAGAGATTGAATTGGGTGGCATGAACCGTAGCTATTTGCTGTATATTCCCACCAGTTATGATGCACAAACACCCGCGCCATTGGTGCTGGCATTTCACGGTTTTGCACAGGGCGCGCCCCGTTTGGCTGGTTCTGCGGGGTGGGACGTTTTGGCAGAAGAACACGGCTTTGTGCTGGTGTATCCACAAGGGTCTGGCAGAATCCCGCGTTGGGAAAGTGGATTATTTCAGGCTGATGAACAAGCGGTGGATGATGTGGCATTTGTGCGCGACCTCATCGGGATTTTGAGCGATTCATTGTGTATTGATACCACACGGGTCTATGCCAATGGTCTTTCAAACGGTGGCGGCATGAGCTATCGGTTGGCGTGTGAACTCTCAGACCAAATCACCGCATTTGGTGGTGTGGCTGGGGCATATTCTCGACTCGCGGGTGGGTGTGAGCCAAGTCGCTCTGTCCCCGTGATTTTATTTCATGGCACAGATGACCGCATCGTCCCTTATAACGGTAGTGGCATGTCACGGTTTGCCCTGCCTAATATCGAAGCATTTGCGTTGGAATGGGCAGAACGCAATGGCTGTGACCTCACCCCAGAGGCAATTCCACCCACTGGCGATGTGAGCGGGGTGCGTTATACCGATTGTGATGATAATGCCGATGTGGTGCTATACACCATAGATGGGGGTGGGCATACTTGGCCTGGGACAGAAGAAGAATTTACCCTATTGGTTGGGAAGGTCACACAAGATATTTCTGCCACAGCGACCATGTGGGCATTTTTTGCTGAACATGCGATAGGCGATTAGGACATTTTTCGTCAAAGTGACGCAATGATGTTATAGTTATGATACATTGTGTCATTTTTAACTCAGGAGTAACGGGTTCACATGGTCACACCCATACAAGCCAAGCAATTTTTGACGGATATTTTTCCACAAGCCCCCACCGATACGATTGATTTGTTGTTTAACCACAGCAAAATCAATACTTACCCCGCAGGCATGTATTTATGCACAGAAGGCAAAGTGGAAGAAACCTTTTATGTCATTTTATCGGGCAGAGTAGACGTATTTCGTACCAAAGAGGGAAAACGCTTCATCCTCGATTATCAAGGGGCGGGTAGTGGCTTTGGCGAAATTGCGCTCATCTTGGATATGCCCCGCACAGCAGATGTGGTCACAACCGAAGAAACCACCGTCTTAGAGATTAGCCGTGCCGATTTTGACCAATTTATCAAACACAATTCACAAGCCTTGTTGCGGGTGGTGCAATTGATTATGCAACGGATTCTCACCCAACAAGAACGTCGCCTCACAGAACTGGTCAAAGAGACGAAATAGCCTAATTGCCAACACAAATCACGGGACCTTCTGGCGGATATGTCCATGTCTGTGGAAGGTTTCCGCGCCGTGTAATGTCTATAAATTCGGTATAAATGCGCGTCAGATTGGGACAATCGCCCAAAATTTCGGCAGATTGTCCTTGTAAATACCAACATGCCAATTTTAAATCTTTTGTAGGGATATTTTGCGCGGTTTGCAAGGCGGTGCATCGGCTTAGAGCGTCTTGTGCAGAGGTAAATCGTCCTTGCCAAAAATATTCACGCCCCAAAAAATACCAACCATCTGCCCATGATGGCGCACGAGTCACCACTTCTTGGCAATAACGCATGGCTGTTTGGATGTCGCGTAGGGTGCTATATAACTCGCACATCCGCAATTGGGCTTTGATATTGTCTGGTGTGAAGGCGAGGATGTTTAGATAGGCGGCGGTGGCAATATCGGCATCGCCAATTTGCAGGGCAAATAGGGCATGTTCAAAATGGAGTACCGCTAGTTTGTTATTGAGCGCAATCGCCTCTTGAATGGTGGTCATCGCTTCACCATAGCGCCCCAAATCGCTCTGGCTGATGGCTTGCGCTCGCAGGCTATCTATGCGATAACGCGGGTCGGCGGTGGCAACGGCACGTCTGGCTTCTACGAGTGCATTGTCATGTCCACCTACCCGCCCATAGGCGAGTGCCAATGTCACCCGTGCGAGGGTATGATTGGGGTCTTTGGTGAGGATGTCTAACGCCAATTGGGCGGCGGGTATGGGCATGTCATCGGCTTGTAGGGCAAAGGCGTATATGGCGCGAATATCGTCATTTTGCGGAAATCGGTCTAGGGCGCTTTGCGTGATTTGGCGGGCAATCTCGCGGTCTATCTCACGGTCATAATCGGTATAACTGCGATAGATGAGCGCCCGCGTGAGCAAAATCAGCGCATCGGTTTGGGTGGGGGTCGTCTGCCAAATCATACGGGCAATGCTGATGGCACTATCCAAATCGCCCAAATCAAATGCCCGTTGAGCATCGCTGAGGGTGGCAGATTGTGGGCTGGAGGTGATATTCCCCGATAACCGCGCCTCTATCCAACGCCATGTGGTGATGCCAACACATATCAACGCGATGAACACCAATGAAAACGGTGTGCATCCGATTTTCGATTTACGGCGTGTTCTAAAAGATAACCGTGAGCGGTTTCGTTGGATACGCATGGACTTTTACCCTCAATATGTTGGATAATGTTGGATAACATATCTAAGCGTACCCTATATACCACAAAAATGCGACAACATCGTCAAAATTTAATGTGGGAATTTGGTACTTTCTAGTGTTTTATACAATCCCCTATAAGAGGCAGTCTCTTGGAGCAAATGCGCGAGTTTGGTCGTGGTGTTGGTTTGTTGGTCTGGGTGCTTATCACCGCCATCGCGCCATGTGATTTCGCCGTCTATAATCGCCTCGATGGTGATATGTCCGCGTGCCTCTAACCATGCCAATCCCGCCAAAATCGTCTCTGGGGTGTGTGCCATATCGCCCGCGAGTGTCTCTAATAAAATAGTTTTTCCCCCACCAGATAAGGCTTTTTTGACGAGTTCTGCGAGTTTATTCAAAAATCCCTGCACAGAATCGGCACGGGGATTCACAGCAAATAACACAATCTCGGTTGGATTCACTCGTTTGAGCGCGTCACTGAGTACCTGCATATTGGGCGGACTCGTCCAGATGACTAATTTCTTGGCGGGGCGTAATTCACCACGTTTGACAGAGCCTACCCCCACCACCGCATCGCCTTCATTCCAGATGAGTCCATTTTTATCCATGAGGATGAGTTCTGCCATCGCTTCGCCTTCGGATAAACTGCGATAATCGGTAAATATGACATTTTTGCCCGTATAAACTGTGTCTGCTTCAGAGTCCATCACCCGAAAATCTGACCATTGGACATTAATTTGTTTTTCGCCCTTATACGTTGTGACACTCACACTGTAGGCGAGGTCAAACTTGGTGCTGGGAATATCATCGGCATTTGCCCGCCACCACAATATATCCTGAACCGTCCCTGCTTCATCTTCTACTGTGATTCGCAGATGTTCCGATGATTTACCAATCCGCCTAAAACTCCGCATAGTGACACGTTCTGTTGCCAATCGTAGCGATGGATTGCCCGCGCCAAACGGGCGCAGACGGTCTAGCGTGGCGATAAAATCCAGCGTGAGCGCCGATAGAGGGATATAGGCATCTATGGGCAAAATGGGAATATCGGGTTGGTCGGATGCTTTGAGTTGTTGGCGCACTGCATGGGCAATCATCCGCCGAAAATCGGGTAATTTATCTAACGGAAGGCTCAGACCCGCCGCCATCGTATGCCCGCCATAGGTGTTGAGCAGGGGCGCACATTCTACGATGCACGCGGTAATATCCAACCCGTTGATACTCCGCGCCGAGCCACGCGCTATATTATCGGCAAAGGTGAATAAAATCACTGGCTTGCCAAAATGCTCAATCAGCCGATTTGCCACCACACCGATGACCCCGCCATGCCATTTTTCGTGTCCTAAAATGAGGATGGGTGAATCTAATAAAATGGGATTTTGGCGTGTTTGCTCCAATGCGCCTGCAAAAATTTGGTCACTATGCAAACGCCGTTCTAGGTTGAGTGCCTCTAACCGATTGGCTAAAATTCGCGCTCGTTCCAAATCGGATGTGGTCAAAAATTCCACCGCATAACCCGCATCATCTAGCCGTCCCAACGAATTGAGGCGCGGGGCAATGACAAATCCGATGGTTTCTTCTGTGAGGTCTTTGGGGGTGATGCCTGCCAACTCATACATGACCTGCAAGCCCAAGCGGGTGGTCTGTTGCAAAACAGATAGCCCTTTTTGCAATAAATAACGTGCATCGCCTTTTTGTATTGCCACATCTGCGACAATCCCCAACGCCACTAGGTCTAAAAATGGCGATAACGTGCTGGCATCCATGCCACGCCCCATATATAACGCCTCTATACATTTATATACCACACCGACACCCGGTAGGGTATATAGTGGATGCCCCACTTTTAGCCGTTGTGGATTTATCACGGCATGGGCGGGGGGGAGGGTTGCACCCAATTGGTGATGGTCGGTGATAATCATCGGCACACCATAATTATTTGCCAATGTCACTGCGTCATGGGCGGTGATTCCTGTATCACAGGTGATGATGAGGTGGGGTAAAAATCCATCGTGCCATTTGCCCATGAGCATATTTTCGAGTGTAGGCAGATGAACGCCGTGTCCCTGTGCGCGGTTGGGGATATAATGCGCGACTTTTCCGCCAATCGCGGTGAGTGCCGATACCCATAGCGAGGTGGCCGTCTGACCATCCACATCAAAATCGCCCCAGATGAGGATGTTATCAGTGTTGGCAAGCGCTTGCTCAATACGGGGGATGGCTTTATCCATATCGGGCAAATCATAGGGATTGGCGGGTGTGTAGTGGTCTGGATACAAAAAAGAACGGGCATCATCGGCAGATAAAATGCCCCGTTGGGCGAGGGTGCGTGCCACAAGGTCATCGGCAAAGGGGTCTATGCCAATATGAACGGCACGGCGCAAATCATCGGAAATTGGCGGTGCTGGGGCGGTTTGCCAGTGTTTATTCATGAATGATCATCGTCCCAATCGAATTCAATCGCAGTAAAACGCATGAAGGCACGCTCTTGGGGAGTCATATCGGTGGGATAATCGCTTTCATCATACGATTCCAAAATCCGATACCCTTCTTTGATATACCCCCGAATGGTATGTAAGCTAATGCCCATTTCGTGGGCGGCGAGGTGCGCTGGCATCCCCTCTATCACACACAGACGCAATGCTTGTTCGATACGGTCGGTGAGTTCAGGATATTTTCTGGCGGGTGGCAAGGTGCTTGGGATGACTGTATGATTGAGAAATAGCAATTCACAAGCATGTTTGACGCTGTTTGTGACGACAAATTCGTGTTTGACCGCGTATGCAATCGCCCATGCGATATGCCAACGGACTTCATGCTTGAGCAGATAGCCATTGACCCGTGCCACGATAGCCGTCTCTATCAGTGCTTTATCGAGTAATTGTGTGAGGCAAATAATTTGTACTTTGGAGATGCGCTTTCGCAATTCCACAATCGCATGGCGCAACATCTCTGCCCCGCCAATATGGTCTGCATCTAATAAAATACAATTGGGCAATTCTGCCAGTGGGGTTTTATTGAGATAATCCCACATATTATTGGCGGATTCTGCCATAAAGGTCACACGGGTGCGCCTATCCCATGCCAAATAGCCGTTGATGGCTTGTAAGGCATAAAAATCGGTATCCATGAGTAAGACTTTGATGTTAAGATTGGCGATATTATTTGACATGGCATAGTCACTTCACTGTGATCACAAAATTGTAGTTTAGTTTATGCCCAAATTGCGCTAGATGCAACAAGGATTAAGCATGATAACGAAACCTCATTTATTGATGCTCACACCCTATCTGCCATATCCTCCCATTAGTGGTGGACGGATGCGGACATATAACCTGCTCAAGCAACTTGCCACCGATTATGACATCACGTTGGTGTGCTTTGGTCGCCCAGATGAAATGGCATACGATATCACCCCGCTGGGCGAATTTTGTGAGTATCATGTCGTAGAGCGCCCCCCAAGCCCATCTACGGTCAAAGCCGCGTTGATGAGTTTATCATCGCCACGCGCCATCACCATGCGTCTCTATGGCACAGATGCCATGCGCGACAAACTGACGGCGATTTTATCTGCCAAGCCAGCCGATATGATTCATGTGGAGTCATTTTATATGCTCCAAAATTTGCCACAAGGCATCACCACGCCCGTTTTCTTGTCTGAACCTGCCATCGAATATCGCGCATGGGGTAAACATGCCCGTGTCGCCAAATGGTATACCCGCCCGGGTGTGGCGATAGAGGCGCTCAAAATGCGGATGATAGAACCGCGTATCTGGGCAAAAGCCGATGCGGTTGGCGCGATGTCTGATGTGGATAAATCGCTTATTGCCAAAGCATCGCCCAAAGCGTGTGTCTATCTCGCGCCCAATGGGGTGGATACCGAATTTTTCACGCCAAATCCGAGCATTGCCAAAATCCCTAATACAGCGATATATATGGGTGACTATAAATATTTCCCCAATGCAGATGCAGTGGTGTATTTTGTCAACGAGATTTTGCCCTTCATCCAAAAAAAAATCCCCGATTTTAAGTTGATTTTACTTGGCAAAGACCCATCGCCCGATATTTTGGCGCTCCAAAGTGATGCGGTGCAGGTCATGGGGTTGGTGGAGGACACGCGCCCCTATTTACAGTCTAGCGCGATGTTTATCTGTCCGTTGCGGAGTGGCAGTGGCACACGGTTTAAGCTATTAGAAGCATTGGCATGTGGATGTCCTGTGGTGAGTACGACCATCGGCGCAGAGGGATTGGGCGCGGTGGATGGGGTGAATATGCTCTTGCGTGATACGCCACAATCGTTTGCCGATGGGGTGGTGCATCTGCTTAATCATTCCGAATTGGCGCAAAAAATGGGCATGGAAGGGCGCGAGTGGGTGGTCGCCAGACATGGCTGGAGCATGAGCGCCCAAAGCTTGCGTGAGGCATATTCTGTTATAATGAAAAAAAGTAGTGAGCGAGGATAATCTCATGTTACCCGAAAAAATCCGTGAGGCATTGCGTGAAAAACGCAAAATGACCGCCGATGAATACTTTCAATTACCAGAGACCAATATCCACATGGAATTGATTGCTGGCGAATTGATTGTGTACGATGGGCAGGAGGGGAATATGCCAGCACCAAAAGATTTGCATCAAAAAATCAGTAGTCGCCTCTTTGCATTTTTCTTAAAATATCTTGATACAGACCAATTGCGTCATGCGCCTTGTGATATAAAACTTGATAGTGGGAATATTGTTCAGCCCGATATTCTTTGGGTGAATCCACAGAATGACCAATGTGTCTTAATGGATGATGGCTATTTACACGGCGCACCCGATTTTGTCGTGGAAATTTTATCGCCATCGAATACCCGCCGTGACAAAATTGATAAATTTTATTTGTATGAGCAGTATGGTGTGCATGAGTATTGGATTGTGAATCCAGAAGAACAATATATAGAGGTATATATCCGCAAAGAGAATACATTGCACTATCAAGGCGGATATAAAATGGGGCAAACCTTTGTCTCGCATATTCTCAATGGCGCAACAGTAGACCTATCTACATTATTAGGATAAGTATTGTTGATTAGTTAAGTGTAAATATGAGGAAGTGACCATGTTACCCGAAAAAATCCGTGAGGTATTGCGCGAAAAACGCAAATTAACCGTTGAAGAATATCTGCAATTGCCAGAGACCAATAGCCATACAGAACTCATTGATGGTGTTTTATATGTTTATGATGGGCAGGAAGGGAATATGGCGAGACCAACAGTGTTACATCAGCGAATTTCTATGTCTATCACATTATTTGTGGCACGATTTCTTCATAACCCAGGACTATATAACGCCCCCATAGACCTCATATTGGGTGATAATGTTGTTCAGCCAGATATTTTATGGATTTCGCCAGATAACACGACTTGTCATGAAGTGAATGGGCGTTTATATGGCGCACCCAACTTTGTTGTAGAAATTTTATCGCCCAGTACACATCGTAAAGATAAAGGGGCGAAATTTGATTTATATGATGAACATGGGGTGTATGAATATTGGATTGTAGATCCTCAAGAACAATTCATGGAGATTTATACACGACATGAGAATGTATTGCACCGTCAAGGTGGTTATGAAGTGGGAAAAACATTTACCTCTCGCATCCTCAATAACACACCTGTAGATGTATCGGCATTATTAGGATAAATTCCCCGCATGACAAAAAATCGCCTTATTCGCCTGTTATGGGCATCATTCCCGTTGTTACTCGCAGTCGCATTATATGGCTATGCCGTCTATCTGCCGTTTTTCTTGGATGACGGTTTGCTGTTTGCGATTATCATCCGCCCACCCAATAGCCTGCTTTCGTGGGAAATTTGGGGTGGCTCGATGACCTTTGCCTATTATCGCCCATTGGTATTTTCGGTATGGGAAATCAACCAGTCGCTAGTCGGTGGTGGCAAATTTGACCCACTCGCATTGCATTGGCTCAATGTGATGCTCTATGGCATGACAGGTGTTTTGTTGGGGACATTTATTCGGCGGATAAGCCGTATCATGATAATCCCACATGGGCATATTATCAGTGGGTTGGCAGGAACAATTTATGTGCTATTCCCCTTCAACTACAATGCGGTGATATGGGTTTCATCCATGTTTCATATCATGGCGGGGTTTGGGGCGGCATTGGCGTTGTGGTGTGTGGTGAGGGTGTTAAATATAATAACCCCTATCCCCCCTGTGGACGGCATAGTTGCCTGCGTCCCTACGCCCCACTTTATGGAGAAAGGGGGGGCAAGTCTCTCCCAACATGGTTTAGCCCCTTCTTCACAGAGTGGAGGTCGGGAAAAATACCTTATTTGGCTTATCGGCGCATGGCTTGGGGTATTCATCGCAATCTTTAGCCACGAAAATGGTGTGTTGCTCGCACCCCTCATCGGATTATTGCTGGTGGGGATTGTTGGCATCCGCCGTGTGATAGTTTCACCGCGCATCTGGCTGTTATATATCCCTATAGTAGTCATCATCGGTGTGTACTGGTTCTTGCTCAACACTGTGCCACGCGGGGCATCGCCATTGACCATTTTGTGGGATGATATTGCCGATTCATCGGCGTTATTTTTGCAAACCCTCATCTATCCCATCGTGGGGGCATATCGCAAACTCACATTGGCAGATGAAAACCTTACTACCCTGTGGATTTTGGGCGTTGTGACCATCACCATCACCCTCATTTTTACGGTGTGGCAATCGCGCAAATTGGGCAAAATGGCGCTATATGGCTTGGTGTGGTTTGCGATTGCCAGCGTCCCCACTGCCTTATTCCTTTCTACCGAGTATGTGCGTGGCTCATGGCGACTCATGCTATTTGGTGCGATTGGCGCGGGGATATTTTGGTCGGCGGTGATTATGGCGCTATGGCAAAGCGGACGGTTTGGGCGGGTGGCTTTGACGATTTTTGTCGGATGGAGCGCGTTTATGAGCGTCAATTTTCTCCATCAGCGCCAACACGAAGCCGTTTTGCAGGCAAATTATAACAATGCCCTTGCGTCTCTTATTCAAACCCACACACAGGGCAAGCCACTGGTAATTAATGCGCCGTCATTTTTGGCATCTACCACTGACCAGCAATGGCTACCCACCCGCGAAACAGGGGTGATGTTTCATGCCGAATATGTCAACCATGCACAAGTTTTCCGCGCCCAGACAGGCTATGATTTTCCACGCATCGAAACCCTCATTGACTATGATATTTTCACGGTTGCACCCAATCAGAATTTTGCGCCGTTCACTACCCGTTATGACCTATCCGAATTAAAGGCTGTGCGCGATGCTACCGATATATACGTCACCGTATGGGAAGGAGAGCGATTCCGTCCGATGTTTGTGGGGGGGATGGGGATAGCTGGGGCAGATGAGCCGATAGCGATTTTTCCTGATATAAATATGGCGCTCACCGAAGCCACTGCCACACGTACCGTGCCGACTTTGGTGCAATTTCGTACCCGTTGGCGGGTAGATGTGCCACCCACAGCACGGGTCTTTTTGGTGTTGGATGTGTTTTGTGATGGCGAAATTGTGGGGCAATCCATCGGTACGGCGTGGGGGGG
>DAOTUO010000147.1:0-4982 GCA_034436595.1 Anaerolineae bacterium
AGGGTTGTACTGTGACCGCATCTTGCTCAAAACAATCAGAAAATGTGGTATCAGCATTGTCTACCGTTACGGTATAGGCAACATCGTACACGTCATTCGCCACAGGGTTGGTATATGGGCGCACCATCGTTGCACCCGTTTCGGCTTGAGGAACACCGTTAATCGTCCACACATACCCGGTAATCGTCCGCCCATTGAGCGATGCCGCATTAATATTGGCGGTATAGGTCACTGGGCTGGCGCTGGCAAAAATGCTCAATGGCAAAATCGAACCGCCAGGGATGCCTGTCCCGCTAATGCCGATGGAGGTACATTCCACAGGTGACCAGTTGCGTACAACCGTTTCATTGGTCACGCACACGGCACCATCACTGGTTGTCACCACGAGGCTTACATTATATGACCCATTGCCAAACGTAGACCAATCAACACCGTTCAAGTTGGCGGTGGTCACAGGCATGGGCAACATGGGGGTATTGGGGTCTATTGTCCATGCGTAGGTGAGGGTGCGTGTCCCATAATTGGGTCCGTTGGTCCCTGTCACCACACTGGTATAATTTTGTGCGCCTTGTGAGGGGAGAATACTAAAATCGCCCGTAATCGCGCAGGTAATATCGCGCCGTGCCACGGTGATAAAGTATTCTTGGGTATCGCTACCGCCCGGACCGCTCACGGTCAAAATCACCCGTGTCACGCCCACAGGCAATTGCACATCGTTTGGATAACGAATATTGTCGCGGGTGGCATCTATACTGCCATCACCACCAAAATCGAATTGCCAATCATACCCGTTGGGGTTGGTGATTGTGCCTGTGCTGGTATCTGGGTCAAATGTTACATATTGCCCCCAGATGGGTGTCCCTGGCGACCATGTAAAATTGGCTTCTGGCGCGGCGAGTAGTGTAAAGCTACGCACGGCTTCAGATGTCACACCGACATTCGTCCCGGTCACACGCAGACGGGCAGTGATGGTTGTCCCAATTGCCCCTAGTGGGTAATCGAAACACACAATCGTGTCGTTGGGGTCGCCCACAGTGGGCGGGTCGCTGGGACCCGTTGGTAGAATACCCGTAGGGGCAGTGCTATTGTCAAAATCCCAATAGCTATTGGCATACGTGCCAGTGCTGGTATTTTCAAAGCACACACGCCGTCCACCACTGATATTTTCGCCAAATGTCCACACAAAATTGGCGTTCACGGTGCTTTCTGCCGCATATACAAACAGTGTCCGTTGGATAAAGCCCGTCCCACCCGGACCCGCATAATCCAACTGCACGGTGTATGTCCCCGCCACCAATGCGGTGAGGTTGACATCTTCTGTCAAATACGTACACGGCGTACAACCGGGACCAGTGATGGTATATTGCCAACTGGTGATGGGTCCCGTCATCAGGTCTTGCCCGTCAATGAACACATTCAACGGGGCAGGACCAGTTTGCGGATTCATGCTAAAGGTCGCGCTTGGTTGGGGTGCATTGAGTACAAACGACAAAACGGCGACACCCGCTTGTCCGCCTGCATTGGTCACTTTGAGGTAATAATAATGCAGTGTCGCAAAACTGTTTAGCAGATAGCTATCGCTTGTCCCCAAACAGGTCAATGCGTCAAAAAAGCCCGCCACTATTGGGGGAGCAGGGGGAGGGGTAAGGCTCACACACCAAGCGCTAATCAAGCCTGCGGGGGTGCTGGTATTAATCGCATTAAAGGTCACACCTGTTGCGCTTGTCACCACTTGACCAGGGGTCAAATAAAATCCGGGATTCGGCGGTTGGCTCACAGAAATGCTACCGTTCAACACAATCGGCGCACCAAACCCTGGGGTTGGTGTACATATCAACACGACATTAAATGTCCCTGTTGTGGTGTAGGTATGGTTAATCGGTGTGCCTGTGCCACCTGTCATATCGCCAAAATTCCACGAATACGAAGCAATATTGTTCGTATTAATGGCACTAAAGCTATAGGTGAATGGGTTATTATCGCCCAAATCGTCAATAGACATCGCGCAAGATGTCTGAGTAAATTGAGGCTTATCTGGCAGGTTTGGCGCAGATTGCTCTTCAAGAGGGGTTGGTTCTGGGGTTGTCTCCTGACCTGTGCGTGCGGTATTGGCTGTAGCCATATTGACCATCAGTCCCAATGCCACTAACAGGATGAGGGAGAATCCCATAAAACGTGCTTTAGAATTTCTACTATGTTTCATCGCTTTTTCCCTTACTCCTAACAAAAATAATTGCGTGTTTCGCAAATCTAAGCTAATTATAATGGACAATATCGCTATGTGGGGAATTATGGATGCTTTTTCAGAAATTTTTCAAAAGTGAGTCTATAAACTACTTTTTTATGAATTAACTGATGATTCATCACATTTTGAGCGGTTTTGTCCCTTATTACAACCTTATTCTAACATGATGTGTATGGCTTTGTTACACAAGCATCAAAGAATTCGTGAAAAATTCAGATAGACACCCGCCACAACGCAAAAATCACTAGCATCCTATAGGTTTATATAGAATTGATGTACCGCTTTTTTGTCGTATGCCATGATTTATGAATAACGTATAGCCAAGTCACCCCCCATGCCTGTACGGACGCGCACAAGCGCGTCCCATATACAGCAACTTATGGAGAACCGATTTTGAAATCAAATGATTTTCTGTAGTGTTATCTAATGGAGAACCGAAAACAAATTCATAGGATTATGTCAATAACGCATCATTAAACGTGTTTTCACCCCACCCCAACCCCTCCCCAAAAATTGGAGCGGGGAACGGACGTGATTAATCGCGTCCCTAAGCCTAGAAACAGTTTTCTCCCCCTTTCTCGTAGGGACGGCATAGATGCCGTCCGCAGGGGCTGGGGGGGATAGGGGATGGTTTTGGGGGATAAAAAAACACGGGACTGGTTGCCCAATCCCGTGTTCTTAATTCGTATTTCGGTTGATACGGGTAAAAAAATTATTCGGTCATGCTGGGGGGCATCAACACGCCATCAATGACGTGGATGACACCGTTTGTACCCATCACATCAGCCATGATGACGGTGGCTTGTCCACCATTCAACACGACCACACCATCAACCACTTCAAAGGTGACTTCTTCACCTTGAAGGGTGACAACCGAGCCACTGCCCATTTCCACAATATCTGCGGCGAGTTTCACACCATCAATGGCATGATACATCAACAAGGCGGTCAATGTTTCGGTGTCGAGTTCACCAACACCGCTAATGCCGAGTGCTTCAAAAGTGGCGGCAAATGCTTCATTGGTGGGGGCAAAAATGGTGAATTCTGCGCCTTCGGTGGTCAATGCACCCAAAACTTGTGGGCTAAGGAGAACAGCTTCCACCAATGTGCTAAAATCTGGATTCATCATGGCAATTTCTGCCACAGACATCACAGGCATTTCTTCCATAGCCATACCACCGACAACTTTGACTTCGGTGAAGACTCCCATTTGTACTTGTTGGAAGGTCACAATGGCTTGTTCGGCAGTGAAGAATTCACCACTGCCGTCATTGTTCATCACGCCAACCAAACCTTCAAATTCGGTGACTGCACGCACATAGGCTTGCAAGGCGGCACGGTTGACGACCAAGTTACCATCGCCATCCAACACGCCAACGGCTTCGATACCATCCAACAATACGTTATACGCATCATAGGCATTGGCATGGAAGGGGGCGGGGGGTTCTTCGCCGAATGTTTCTTCATACACGGTCAAGAAATCTGCCATGGCATCGGTTGCAGGGGTGGTTGCCGCAGACGCATACACGCCTTCAGACAAATCGCCAGCTAAATTCACAAATTCTGGGCTGAGCATACCATCTGCGCCCAAGAATGCCGCTTCACCTAAACCAGCGTCTGGCATTTGTTGAACCAAACGGGCGGCTTCTGCGGTGAATCCACCGAAGTAAATCAATTCTGGACCCGCCGCGGCGAGATTTTCTAATGTTGAGCGGAAATTGGTTTCGCCAACAGTGATAGCATCTGAACCGACAATTTCACCACCCAAGGCGATGAAGGCTTGGCTCATGACGGTCACGAGACCTTCACCGTAGGGGCTACCATCGTGCAAGGTGGCAACTTTGGTGATTCCCAAGTCGTTAAAAATAAATTCTGCCGCGACTGTGCCTTGGAAGCCATCGGATGGGACGGTGCGGTTAAAGCTAGAGAAGCCACGCACGGTCAACAATGGGCTGGTGCAGGAGGGGCTGATGGTGGTAAAGCCAGCAGTGTCATAAATGGGGGCGGCGGCTAAACAGCTTGATGAACACATATGACCAACGACACCCACGATGGTGGTATCGGCAGTATACAGGTTAGCAACGGTTTGTCCACCAATAGCGGAGCATTGTTCGTCTTGTGCATCGAGTTCAACCGCAAATGCCACACCACCCACCACAACGGAGGGACGGTCGGTTTGTGCCAATTGTACGCCGCGTTGAATATCAATCCCCAATGGGGCGATACCTTCACCACTCAAACCACTTGCCACACCAATACGCACGGGCGCATCGGGTTCTACAATCACGTCTTCCCCTTGGGCAAATGCCAAAGAAGACACCATCATCATGGCGACTACGACTAGTACCAATGAACTAAATTTTTTAAGCATATTTTTTGTTTTCTCCTCTTTATTGAGATTTATTTTGTGTTGTCTGGGTTTATTTTTTCAACACATCCATTGATTATAACGAGATATTGAACTTTTGCCACTTTTATAAGGATTTGTTAAGGAATTCATCCCAGAATACCGCCTTTACATCATTATTTCTCATAGTCAATAGCCTCACCTAGGGCTCAAAGCCATAGGCTATTCGACTTTGAAGCCCACTGAAGGGGCTATTTTTTACCCGATTTTAAGGTGAAAATCCATTTTAGGGCAGGTTTTAGCGCCTTTAGTGTAATACTGCTAAGTTAGCACCTTAAAAACATCCCCTATCCCCCGTCCCTTTATCCCCACCGAGTGGGGAAAGGGGAG
>DAOTUO010000148.1:0-18622 GCA_034436595.1 Anaerolineae bacterium
AACCGAAAACAAATTCATAGGATTATGTCAATAACGCATCATTAAACGTGTTTTCACCCCACCCCCAACCCCCCTCCCCAAAAAATTGGAGCGGGGGCTAAAACCTGCCCTAAAATGGGTTTCTCTCCCTTTCTCTACGCACTGGGGTGGGGGGATAGGGGTGATTTAAGCTGATAATTGACTTGAAAATGCTTATCCATTGAAATTTGAAAATCATTTGAATTCAAAATAGTTGTTCCATTATATCCCTTTCACTAGGTTTTTATTTCATTATAGGGGGTTTTTTGATGAAATGGGTTGTGAGGATGCCATATGATAGATGGCAGATATAACCGATATACCCGCCACCAGAAGTGATGATTTTAGGGCGCAGTCCCGTTGAGCCGAGCAATTTCTTCACGGGCAGGGAAAAAATTGGGGTTAAAGGTCAATACGGCGTTAAAATTGTTGATGGCGCGGTCTGTCTCGCCCAATGCCGCACGGGCGAGCCCTGCATAGTAGAAGGCTTCTTCGACATAAGAGCTACTGCTATCTATGAGGGTTTGCGCCATATTTAACACGTCCTGATACCGTTCCATGTGATAATAAGCCTCAAATGGCATGAACTGATACCATGTGGTGCGCCATGGCATATTATGGCTAAAGGCTTGGTCAAAGGCGGCGGCGGCGTTTTCATACATTTCGAGTTTGGTGAGCATACTGCCCATATTAAACCACGCATAACCATCGGTCAAATTGGCGGTGGCTTGTTCACGGGCGACCTCAAAGGCGTTGATATAATTTTCGCGCACATCGGCATCTTCACCGAGCAGAGAAAAGAGTTCTGGCTCACGGGCGCTTTCGTAAATCACAAAATACATATAATTAAAATGCTTCCAATGTTCCTCGATATGGGCATAACTATATGCTAAGCCTTCACCATCATAACTGTCGTTGGTGATGATAATCTGTTGGGCATCATCATAACCGACCACCAGCAAATAATGCCCCATCCACCCCTGATTGGCACGGTCTGGGTCGTAGCCTGCTTCTATCATCACCACAAAATTATTGCTGATGAGCATTTTGAGGCGTTCCAGCGTCCCACCATAGCGATATAACGAAAACACAGGTAATTCTGACACTTGGGTATCTACAAATTGCTCCAATTGCCATGGACTGACATTCTTATCTTCGGTATTGGGTTTGAGCCAATTGGCGGCACGGGCTTGGTCTTCGGTATAGCCAAAATAGCTGAGTGCAGTGGTGACAGTGGCGGGTCCACAGTTATTCCACCATTGGGCATGATAGGTGAAGCCTGTCTGCCGATAGCTTGGCGGTGGTGGGGCAAAAGGTGTTGGGACAGGGGGCGTGGTCTCTTGGGCAAAGACGCTACTTATCCCCAGCAGGAATATCAAACTGATTAGGACGACATATTTCATGGGAGCATATCCTCATTTTATAACAACTTTTCTTCATTATAGACATAGCCACATAAAATGCACCCCACGACTACCTAACGGTTGCTATTTGCCCGTCTCTTTTTCCCATAAATACACCAGATAATCTTGTTCGATGGTGGTCGCGCCCAATTGATGTAACCCCGATAGCGTTTGTGAGCGATGGTCGGTGCTATGATTTGCCACCTGCACCAGCGCATCACGCACCGTAATCGCGGGTTTATTCTCCCAAGACGGTGGCATCACCTTGCGATTGAGTTCTTCTGTGGTGAGCGTGTTGAGATATGCCATGACCTGTTTTTCGGTGCTGTCCCATTGCTTGCGGATAATCTCGCGGTTGGTGAGGTCTTCTTCTTTGATAAATTCCACCACGCCCGTTTGCAAAAAGTTAAACCACCATGCTTCTACTGCCAGTGTGTGCGCCACTTGAATATGAATTGAGCCGATAGAATAGGCTAATTCACGGAAAAATTCCTCTTCTGTTAGCTCCTCAATGCACTCCCACACACGCATGTTTGCCCAAAAATTATATAGATATAATTCAATAAAAAAGTCTTTATCCATGATATTAATAAACTCGCACTAAAGAACGATTGTTTAGATTAATCTACCGTAGAATTTAAATTTGTACAATTGTAGAGATGGTTTGTATCAGTATAAGGGTTGTTAGGAATATCGCTACAAGTAAATTTTTCCTATATGGATTTTTGCGATATTTGTGGTTATCCTCAAGTGTGTTCATGCTTTCTGTTCACTAGATAGTTAGGATATTCAATGAAACTACTCGGTATATTCCTCATCACCATCGGCTTATTCATCGGTGCATCGGCACAGACCATTATATCGCCCGCACTAGATGACCACCTCACCGCGATTGAAACGTATATCAGCGAAACCCGTGGATTGCCGATTATCACCCCTGTAGACCGTCAATTCCCCACCCGCGAAGAAGCCATTGCCTTCATCACAGCCGCCTATGAGACAGAACTCTCACCAGAGATTGCCCTAGAGGAATCGCTATTTTATCGGGCATTGGGATTTATTCCTGATAACCTTAATCTCCGTGAATTTTATAGTGCGTTCATGAGCGACCAAGTAGCCGGCTATTATGACACCATCACCAAATCCATGAACACCATTTTGCTTTCTGGTGGTGAATTGGGCGATGAATTGCCCGTCTTTGAGCAAATTATTTATGCCCACGAATTTACCCATGCCCTGCAAGACCAGCATTTTGACCTCACTATATTGCAGGCACAACCACAGACTACCGATAGTTCACTGGCACTTCTGGCATTAATTGAGGGTGATGCCACTTATATGATGCAAACTTTCACCTTCTATTTAATGAATACCCGCCCCGATATCCTATCGGAATTAATGGGTATAACCGACCTCACTGACACAGCCATGCTCGATAATACCCCGCCGATATTTTTGGCAGAGGTGAATTTTTCTTATATGGAGGGGTTGGCATTTATAAACAATATTCAGTTAGGCGGTGGGTGGGATGCCGTGAATACTGTCTATGACAATTTACCCGTCTCTACCGAACAAATTTTGCATCCAGAAAAATATCGTGCGGGTGAATTGCCCATAGCGGTGGATATAGCCGACATGCTTCCTGTTTTGGGGGATGATTGGGCGCATGGCATAACACGTACCGTTGGCGAATTTTATCTACGCGAATATCTAAAAAATCACTTGCGTGGTGGCATAGCCGTCACAGCCGCCAGAGGATGGGGTGGCGATGCGCTGGCGATTTATCACCATGCCGATACCGATAGCATCGCATGGGTGATGACTATCGTATGGGATTCTATGCGCGATGAAGCAGAATTTGAGCGTGCATACGGGGAATTTTTGAGCATTGCCTATAAACAACCCACCGATGACGGCAATTGTGTTGTGGATGTGGGGATAGCTGTGTGTTATGTCTCTGATGGTAATATGACAACCATCACCTCTGCGCCCGATATTCAGACGGCACAGGCGATGGTCGCGGGTGTGGGGTTGCTAGATTCTTAGGCTTTACCCTAATTGCCCGTGATTTCAATGGGTCAAAAACAAAACGACTTTTTTGACCCCACCCCTAAATCCCCTCCCCAAAAAATTGGAGAGGGGACTTTTATTGACGATGTATACCCGATTTTCTCCCCTTTCTCCACTCGGTGGGGAAAGGGGCAGGGGGATAGGGGTTGTTTTTTAGGTGCTAACTTTTAACGGAGAGGGTATTTTTTATATCATCAGGCGTGAACAAACCCGCGTGAGCGCAAATAAGCAATCATCTTATGTGCGTTTTGTTCTGGGGTGTGGTCTACTGTGGTCAAGACCACCTCTGGCTTGAGGGGTTCTTCATAGGGGTCATCTACCCCTGTAAAGCCCTTAATCTCGCCACGTCGTGCTTTGGCATACATGCCTTTAATATCGCGTTCTTCACATACTTCAATCGGGGTATCTACGAACACCTCAATGAAATTTTCTCCGACCATTGTCCGTACTTCGTCACGAGTGGCGCGGTATGGGCTGATGGCGGCGCAAATGACTGCACCCCCATGCCGACAAACTTCGCTCCCCACAAACCCGATGCGCCGAATGTTGGTATCGCGGTCTTCTGGGGAAAATCCCAAGCCTTTCGACAGGTGTTGACGGACAATATCGCCATCGAGCATGGTGGCTTGTCTGCCATGTTCGAGCAATAACGCCGAGAGAATTTCGGCGGTGGTAGATTTGCCAGACCCACTTAACCCCGTGAACCAAATCACGAAACCTTGCCGATGCAATGGCGGGTAGCTCTCTGCCAGCACTTCTGCGACCTCTTTATGCGTAAACCACGCGGGGAGAGGCACACCTTTGCCCAAATAATCCTCACGGACTTGTGTCCCAGAGATTTTTTTCACGGTTGCGCCTGCGGGGACTTTATCATCTTCTTCATAGCGATTTTCATCTGCCAGATAGACCAATTCCTTGAAGGGAATCATCTTTACGCCAATTTCATCGGCAAATTGTGCCACTAGTTCTTGGGCATCGTAGGGTCCATAGAACGGTTTGCCGTTGGAATCATTACCCGGTCCCGCATGGTCGCGTCCCACGATGAAATGATTTGCCCCATGATTACGCCGAATAATCGCGTGCCATACGGCTTCACGCGGTCCACCCATCCGCATCGCCAAATTGAGGAGCGATAATAGCACCTCTTTCGGTTGATAGTGATTTTCTACCAACGCCTTATATGTCCGCACACGGGTAAAATGGTCAACATCACCCGGTTTGGTCATACCGACCACAGGATGCAGGAGCAATGTGCCATCAATAGAACGGGCGGCACGCTTGGTCAATTCTTCATGGGCGCGGTGGAGTGGGTTACGCGTTTGGAAGGCAACCACATTGGTCTTTCCGAATGTTTCCAGTTGGGCGCGGACTTCTGTGGGGGTACGCCGTAGGGGGAGAAAGTCATAATGTTTTGGCAGGCTGAGGACTTCTAATTTCCCAGAGGCAAAATGCTTGTGCCAACGTGTCATTTCAGAGACAATCGGGTGGCGTGTGTCGAGTGTACCAAACACTTCTTGGGCGGTGGATGTATAATCCCACGCATAAATATCGTCTAGGCGCAAAATTGCCAACAGGTTATTGCGTTCATCCGCCAATGCGACCTCACTATCCAACACCACAGACGCATTTTCTGGCACGGGGAGGGTGATGGGCATGGGGAACAGGGTGCCATTGGCAAGGCGCAAGGTGTGTACAACCGATTCAAAATCGGCTTTATTCATAAAGGTTGCTAATGGCGAAAATGCCCCAGTCGCCAATAATTCCAAATCACAAATTGCCCGTGCGGATAAATTGACAACGGGCAGAGTCTTGGCATGAGCCAATTTTTCTGCGAGTTGTTCTTGTGGTATAACAAGGTTAATGAGTGTGTTACCATAGGGGGAAATTAAACCTGTCATCGAAATTTCAGGCGCGGAAACCCCCTGCCTTTAGGCATGGGGAGGAGCGCCTGCTCTCCTTTCATATAATTGTAACCGTCAGATTTGTGAATCGTCTTGAAAAAACGATGATTGATGCCCTGTATCGTGTCTGTTGGGGTGGTGATATTAAAACTGCCACTTGCCCGAACAGCCACTTTACCAACATAAATACCCTCTTTTTTGCCTGATGTGACCCTTGCCTTAGCCATATCGCCCGTCTGAAATCCGAAATATACCTTTTTTCGCTGGCGTGTCGCACGCGGAAAGCCATATTTGTCGGGTTTGGTCATTTGCCGATTACCTCTACCAACCGCTTTTATAACTAACGGTTGGTGATTGAGACTGACAAACACTACTTGACCACTTTCACCCACACACACTGCATCCAGCCAGTGGGTTTTGGGGTAGTTTTGTACAGCACGATTGTATTTTGTCCGACCACCTGTGCCAATTTCAATAGGCAACCTAAAGCCTTGCAACGTTTCGTACAGTTTCCAGCGTGTCGCGTTGACAGCAGACGCATCTTTGAGAGGTGCTTTTGCCAATCTCTGCACATTCGGATGACCAAATTCATCTGCAGTTTGATTGCCTTTTTGCTGATTGCAAGGATGACACGCTAGTGTGAGATTGCTCACACGATTAGAACCGCCTCGTGATTTTGGAACGATATGTTCAATTTCGAGTGGCACATCTTTTATACCACAATACACACATTTTCGACCAAACTTTTCGAGCAGATACTCGCGCACCTCGTAACCCCACAATTCGCCTTGTTGATAGTCAACACCACTGATTTCGGGATTGACCATTGCTTGTATATCGAATTTGACCAATTCCATCGCCAAATGGGTGACAGGGACATAGCGCATCAATCGTTTCACCCATGTTTCAATGGTATACACTCGGCTCATGAGGGATGGTGCAAGCCAACCATCGGGACGGTTGCGATTATCAAAGCGTGCTTTTCGGTAACGCAATTTTCGTGTTCTGCGCCCTCTGCGTAGCTGTCTACGACTCAATAACCCGTCACGGATTTGTTGTCCACGATGGGTTAATTCACCTGCCCACACACAACATAATCCCCGTTTGAATTCGACAACAACGGCGATGCCTGTTGTTTGGCTACCGGGGTCTATCTTGATTTGAATAGGTTGGGTGTTCCCACCTTCACGGTCTTTGAGGATAATAGTGAATGGATAACGATGATACACTGTCGCTTTCCCCGATTTCAATAACTGCCTCGCCCGTGCAGGATTGCAGGGGATGAGTGGTTCTTTGTTTTTGTCGAGTACAAATACACGTTGCATAAAATGAAAGTTGCCTTTCGGTTCTCGCCTTACGGCGGTTACGGTTACCGCGTCAATGTTATCGGGTGGTTTGTATGTGAACGGTACGGACGTGATTAATCGCGTCCCTACGCCCATTTCGTCCTGTTTAATGATGTACCGCAGGGTTCGGAGCTGGTGAAGCACCCCGAAGTGCCTATATATTCACCCATAACGGAGCTAGTCATTGCTGACTTGCTGAGACTGGTAAGCATTGAGGCTATCTAAAGCCCCTGCCTTTAGACATGGGGTTGCTTACCTATGCACCTTTTTGAATTTTGATAAAATGATGGTTTGCATAATAACCCAAACGCATCACACACGATAGGGGCTATTTTGGGCGAAATATTAACACTTTTACAAGCAATACAGCGGCGTGAGCAATTGCACCAGCACCATCAACGTCTCGTGTTTACCAATGGACATTTTGACCTGCTCCATGTGGGGCATTTGGACTATTTAGAAAAAGCCCGTGCGCTGGGTGATGCCCTGTTTTTGGGGCTAAATGGCGATGATAGCACGACACGGCTTAAAGGGGCTGGTCGTCCACTCATACCTGCTACAGAACGCGCACGGCTACTCGCATCACTCGCGCCTGTGACGGCAGTAATTATCTTTGAAGAAGACACTGCCAATGGGGTCATAGAGGCATTGCGCCCCGATATTTATGTCAAAGGGGGCGATTATCATGCCAAACCCCTGCCAGAACGTCCATTGATAGAGTCGTATGGCGGGCAAGTCGTCCTGATTGACCTTGTACCAGAACGTAGCACCTCTGCGTTGATTGCTCGCATTAAAGGACTTCCATGAGCGCCACAACCGAATCACAGCAAGCCACAGAGGCCCGTTTTGCCAAAGCAACGGGATTATTGGCGTTGGGGAATATCACCAGTCGCGTATTGGGCTTATTGCGCGAGATTGTCATCACCAATTTATTTGGTGCAAGTGCGGTGGCGAGCGCCTTGCGTGTTGCCATTCTCATCCCCAAAAGTGCCTATGATTTGCTGATAGCGGGGCATGTGAATGGGGCGATTATCCCCGTATTGAGCGAGATTGTCGCCAAGCAGGGCAAAGCCGAATTATGGCGTTTGGTCTCGGTGTTGCTCAATATCGTGGTTATATTGATGTCTATATTGGTTATCGGTTTGCAACTCGGTGCGCCGATTGTGGTGCAGATTTTTGGCGGTGGCTATTCTGCCGATATTCAGGCGGTGGCGGTGTCGTTGCTCCGCATCACATCACCCGCATTACTATTCATGGCGGTGTTTGCCATTATCAGCGCCGCGCTTTATGCCTTGCATGTGTTTAGTTATCCCGCCTTTGCCACCACCATTTTTAATGCCTCGATTGTGATTATCGCGTTGGTATTCACCCCGCCACCCGCATTAACCATGCAATGGGCAGAAGGTGGCATACCCGAATGGGTCATGAGTCGCCCAGATTATGGCATTACGGCGGTGGCAGTGGGGTGGTTGATTGGTGCAATCGCCCAGTTATTGCTCCAAACACCCGCACTTATCCGCAACCAAGCACAATATCGGCTCAAATTTCGCCATCCCGCGCTCCGCAAAATTGGCTGGCTCTATTTGCCTGTGATGTTCTCGCTCATCATGGACACCCTAGTGATTCGCCCCTTTAGCTACAATCTCGCCAGTCGTACAGGCGATGCCAGCATCAATTATATGGAACTAGCGACTACCCTCATGCAATTTCCGCAGGGGTTGGTCGCCACCGCTATTAGTATCGCCATTTTGCCCACATTATCACGTCATGCGGCGATGATAGTGGATAAAAAGAATTATGCCGATGAAAACAATCGTGCCTTCGTCAATGCGCTCGGATTGGGGTTGCGCCTCACATTTTCGTTGATTATCCCTGCCAGCATCGGCTTATTCGTGTTGGGAACACCCATTATCGCTTTATTATTTGAACACGGGGCATTCACCCTTGCCGATACCGAGATGACATCGCTTGTGTTGCATACCTACCTAATTGGGTTGCCGTTTGCGGCGGTGGATTTGTTGCTGGTATATGCGTTTTATGCCCGCCAAGACACGCTCACCCCCGCACTCATCGGATTATTTTGTTTGGTGGCATATATGGTGGTGTCGTTGGTATTGGTAGATACATTTGGATTGTTAAGCCTGATGATTGCCGATAGCACCAAACATATTTTGCACACCGTGATAAGTGTGATTATCCTCGCGCCAAAAATTGGCGGATTGGGGACACAACGCCTATGGGCAACCTTATTAAAGACGATTGTCGCGGCGGGAATGATGGGCTTGGTGGGGGCGGTTAGCCTGCCTGCGCTCACGGCATGGATTGGGTCTGATGGTGTTGTGCGTGAGGCGTTGTTATTGGCGGTATCGGGTGGTATTAGCATTGGGGTATTCGTGATTTTGGCATGGGTGTTGAAATTACAAGAATTGCGCTGGCTGATTGCAAAAATCCGCGGACGGGGATAAAAAAAGCGAGCTATTAGCCCGCTTTTTCAGAAATTACTGGTGATTAAACACATATAATCCTCAACTTGCGTTGCGTTGGACATCCTGAGTAAGTGCAGATGGCACTTCAAAGGCGGTTGGGTGCAGAATTCCTGCGATGGCGCTTTGGGTGGTGGTGAGCGCATGTGACCATGTGGCTTTGCCGTCTTGTTCGTTGGCTTCATAATGTGCGACAACGGCGATGAGGTGTGCCACTTCGTTAATCATTTGTTGTGCCATGCTTGCTTCCATCACATCGTGACGGTCCCACCATTTGCCATAACGGTTGTGGGGATGCTCTAAAATTTGTGGGTCGAGCAAATTGGCGATGATGTGTTGGGTATCCAAAATGGCATGATGCAATTTCCATGCGTCATTGGCACTGGTGGCGGTAATACGATAATTTTTGCCATACCGTGCCTGAAAAATAGCGGTCAATTCCACGAGGCGGGCGGTTTCGGAAAGGATGGTATGAGCGTTTGCAGTATTCATGATGCCTCCTTATTTTGTTAAAAATGCGGTGAATAGTCGCATTGGCATGTTAACATTAGATGAAAAAGAGAGTGGGTTTTTGTACCACTCTCTTAAACTATATTTAACACCCAATTAACAATTTTGTCAAGTAGGCAATGGTTAAGGATTTTCAAATTTTTTATGGAGTCAAAATTAAATCAACATCCAAACACACGCGCCATTGCCTACTTTCTTGTACAATAGGCAAATTGGCAAAGGGAAAATCTGTCATCGGAAATTCTAGGTAGTCTCCCTCAAAAGTAAAACCTAAAACTCCGGCTAAGGTCACTTCGCGGGTTTCTGCATCATAATCATAAATAATCTGTGTGGTCTCTATAATGAGATCCGCCATATTGATGGCTTCATTAAGTCCCGAAAGACTCTCTTCGGTCAAAAATTCGCTTTGCTCTGCACAGGTAAATAGCCGTAATGCGTTGCCATCGACTTTGAATAGGGCTTCTAGCCATGCTTTGGCAATATCACGCGGGAGGGGTTCTGGGCGGGTATTGGTTTGGGCATCACTCGTGCCAATCGCCACAAAGAATCCGCTAATGAGAAAAAACCCTAGCGCCAGCCGTAGTATATGCTTGCCTTGTCGTAAAATCATCCGATTAGCATCCTCTCTTGGGAAGGTATCCCCTTAGTGACATCACTCTATAAGCTGAATTATATCACCTAATTTTGCAATTTTAGCCAATAATATCCATACGGTTGCATTGAGATTTCGCCCAAGTAGGTGTCTGTATTTAACACATTGCCAAATGTCCCTGCGGGCAATGGGACGGTGATGGGTGCATCTGCGAGATTGTGCAATGCCAATAGCTTGCTATTTTTATCCTCACGCCAAAAACATAAGACAGAGACGGGCAATTCTTCTAGCCATGTGAGTGTCCCTTCTGCCAGACATGTGATGTTTTTGCGCTTGTGGAGCATGTTTCGTATGGTGTTTAATAATGAGGATGGGTCGGCTTGTTGCGATTCGACATTCACAGAGCTAAAACCATAATCAGGATCCATGATGGGGGGTGCATACAGATTTTCGACTGGCGCACGCGAAAATCCGCCATTTTCTGCTGATGTCCACTGCATGGGTGTCCGCACGCCGTTGCGGTCAAATAAACTAATATTATCGCCCATGCCAATTTCATCTCCATAATATAATACTGGCGCACCCGGTAGCGTGAGCAATAACGAATGGAGCAGTTCAATGCGCCGACGGTCATTATTCATCAGTGGCGCAAGCCGACGGCGAATCCCCAAATTCATGCGTTGGCGCATATCCTTTGAATAAAAATCCCACATAAAGTTGCGTTCTTCTGGTGTGACCATCTCTAGCGTGAGTTCATCGTGGTTGCGTAAAAAAGTCGCCCATTGCGCGTTTTTTGGGATGGATGGGGTGTCTTTGAAAATTTCGATTACGCTGGTTCTATCGGCTTTGGCGAGTGCCATATATAAGCGGGGCATGACAGGGAAGTGGAAACACATCTGAAATTCGTCATCATCGCCAAAATAGGGCAATAAATCTTTTGCCCACTGGTTTGCTTCTGCCAAAAGTAATATCCCTGGATATTCTTCATCCACCATCTTCCGCAATTTTTTTATGAAATCATGCGTCTCTGGCAGATTTTCGCAATTTGTCCCTTCGCGTTCAAACAGATATGGCACAGCATCCACCCGAAAGCCATCCACCCCAAAATTGAGCCAAAAACGGGCGATATTGAGCATTTCCTCTTGAACTTTGGGGTTATCATAATTCAAATCGGGCTGGTGGCTATAAAACCGATGCCAATAATATTGCCCCGTCATTTCGGCGTATGCCCAGTTTGATTCTTCGGTATCTACAAAAATAACGCGTGTATCGGCATATTTATCGGGGGTATCTGACCACACATAATAATCGCGGAAGGATGAATCTTTGCTTTTGCGGGCATCCATAAACCAGGGGTGTTGGTCTGACGTATGATTGAGTACCAAATCGAGTACCACTTTCATCCCACGGTCTTTAATGGCTTTGATGGTGAGGATAAAATCTTCCATCATGCCATACATTTTGTCTATGCTATAAAAACTGGAGATGTCATAGCCGTCATCACGCAAAGGCGAGGGGAAAACGGGGGTAATCCACAGGCAATCCACCCCAAGCCATTGCAAATAATCGAGCTTGTCGCGCAATCCAACAAAATCGCCATAGCCGTCATTGTTGCCGTCCATAAAGGCACGAGGATAGAGTTCATAAAAAATTGCGTTGTGATACCATGCCATGAGAAAAATCCTTTCAGCATAAAAATAAATTTGATACCCTATTTTATGCGAAAAGGATGCTTTTGGAAACGCTTTCAGTTGTGCGTTATGAACAGAGTGGTTATATCCCCAACCCCCTATCCACCAATGCCTCTATGGATTGTCTGCGTCCGCGCTCAAAGGCGCTGGCGAGTTCTTGGGGTGTTAGATTTGTATACAGTTGGGCGACCAATGGCTCTACCGATGATATGCGCGTCATCTCTAGCAAATGGGGGTGGGCGGTGGTCATGCCGATAATTTCGGCGGCAAAGGCAAAATCGCCAATAGTGACATAATATGCCGCCATATCGCTGAGAATATCCAATAATTTATAGGTGATTTTGGTGGCTTGTGCGACTTTGAGCGCCATCACAAAATAGCCATAAGAGTCGGCAGATTTGCCTTCTTTGAGCGATAATACCGCCAACAAATCGTATACCCATGCTAAATTGGGTTGGTCGCCACTATTTTCTGCGAGAGTTTGTGCCTCTGCCAAATAATCCCGCGCCAACCTAATCGTATCGTTGCCTTGTTCGATGAGGATGAGCGCCAAATTGCACAGGGCTTGCACCACAAAGCGCATCGCACCCGATGTACGGGCATATCCGAGTGCTTGTTGAATAAATCCGTGTGCCTCTTCCAATCGGCTTTGGTGCATATAGGCTCGCCCCAATATCATCAAATCATACCCAATACCCTCGTGGTCATCTATTTGCAAATGCAATTCGAGAGCTTGTTGGGCATAATTTTGGGCGTTTTCATAATCCATGCGTGATTCTGCTAAGATTGCCCGTTGCAAAAAAACATTGGCAATGCCTTGCTTATCGCCAATTTGTTGATAAATCGTCAAGGCTTGGTCTAAATAGACCTGCATCAACCCTGTTCTGCGGAGTTGCATATTGGTAGACACTTGCCCCAATAATGCCCGCGCCAATGAGGGTTGGTCGCCTGCGGCTTGGGCGATGGTCGCGCTTTCGGCATAGCAGGTATCGGCACGCTCAAAATCGCCCAAACTGGCATGGGCAATCGCCAGTGAGCGCAATAGCGTCACACGGTCACTTTGGCGGATACTCCGTTTGAGCAGGCGCTCGGTCATGATGACCACTTGCCGATAATTCCCCGCCCGATTGAGTTGATTGGTGGCGACCACTGCATATTGGCTGGCACGTTGATAATCGCGTGCCTGATACCAAAATTCTGCCAGTGGGGTGGCACGACTAGGGTCGTCTGGATAGACCCCTTCAATGGCGAGTGCGAGTGTCTGTGATAAAAATTTGCGCTCATCATTGGGTAGATGGTTGAGCAAATATTCACGCAATTTATCGTGACTAAACCGAAATTCGCCATCGGCACTTTCTAAGATGGCGGCATTGGTGCAAGTGGTGAGCCATTGGTCTACATCGGTATCGGTTGCCGATAGACCCTCATCGCGCCATTGCAAGACGATTTGATAGAGGACTTCTAGGTCGAGTTGTCTGCCTGCGATGGCGACAATTTTGAGCAAGCGTTGAAAGACCTCATCTTGTGGCGCACGGCTGAGTCTGCGTTGGATGACTTGTTCCACCCCACCCGCAAACACACTGCGCGGGAGCGATTCTTGCCCCACACGGCTTAGGCTACCCGCTTCTTCTGCTAACGCCCGCATGACCTCCACGATAAAGAAGGTGTTGCCCTCTGTTTCGCGCTCTATGAGGCTTAATATCTGCGGATTTTTGCCATTTTCACCGAGCATGGCGGTACTCAAATCGCGGATGGTGGCAGAGTCTAGCCTGCCTAAGCGCAATAAATTCATCTGGGGTAAATTTTGGGGTAAGAGGGGTGCTTCATCATCTCGATAATTGCCGATGATGAGCATGGGTTGTTGTTCGATGCTATTGAGCAAAATTTGTAAGATGCTCAAACCCTCTTGCGCCCATTGTAAATCTTCTAATATCAGGACAATCGGTGTATTTTGGCGTTTGAATACCTGCACGATGGTGCCAATTAAGCGTTCTTTTTGGGCATGACCTTCTAGCGCAGGCAGATTAGAGACATCACTGGCGACCAATTCGTCTAAATCTGGCACGATGTCTTTGAGGATGCCGACTTCTAATGGGTCTAAATCGGTAGACAGCGCCAGACGGCGCAATGGCTCGCGCCAGAGCTGATAGGGCAATCCACCCTCGACCACTGCCTGCCCACGCAATACCAGCGCTCCTTCGACCAGCGCACGGATGCGGAGTTCATCCACAATGCGCGATTTTCCCACACCACTTTCGCCCCCAACCAACCACGCCGAGCCAACCGGGTCGGTGGGGGTGAGGATATGCGATAATGCCCCACGCAATTGGCGTAATTCCGATTCTCTGCCCACAAATTTGGCGGCTTGCAAAAATCCTTCGCGCATGGTGGCAGATTCGGTGGGGGTGGGTAGTGCTACCGCTTGGCATAGGGCATGAATCACCATATCCGCAGAGACATACCGCTCTTGGGGGTTTTTATCTAATAACCGTGTAATCACAGGTGTGATGTCGGCGTGCAATCCGCTTAAATCGGGTGATTGGTTCAAAATCGCATTGAGCAATTGCGCCATTGTCTTGACGACATAGGGTGGTCTGCCCAAAAATAACTCACATGCCATCACACCCACCGCGTATAAATCCGATGCGATGGTGGCGGGTATGTCGTTGAATAATTCTGGCGACATATAGGTGAGTGTCCCCGCCGCCATTTCGCCTGCATTGGTAGATGAGCTATACGATTCGAGTGCCAAGCCAAAATCGAGTACCTTCACAACACCTTCTGATGTGACCAAAACATTGGCGGGTTTGAGGTCACGGTGAATGACCCCGCGCCGATGCAAGTACGATAGGGCTTGAAGCATTTGCACCAATAAGCCAATTTTTTCTTCTGGCGATTTATCCTGTCCAGCATGGTCTAATGGCTTTGCATCTGGCAATAAATCCATCGTGAAATAGGGATGACGGGCGGGCGTACCTGTGTCGGTAGTGGTCTCGAATCCATAATCCAGCACCGCCATAATATTGGGATGGCGCAACCCCGCAAGGGTGCGAAATTCCCGCGCAATCGCCAGTCGCACATCGTTGCTATCTTGTGTATTGGGGTGGGGTGCATTGGGGGAGAGGCGCACCCGTTTGAGCGCCACCGTTTTATGGGTCAGGCGGTCGGTGGCACGATGCACACTGCCCATGCCGCCTGCGCCCAATTGGTCATGTAACACATACCGATTTGCAAATAGGGTGTTCACAGATTGCCCTCATATCATCCAAAAGCCCAATTGTTCTATTATAGCATGTTTTCTAAAATAAGTTCTCTGGCAATTCGTCCTTTAGAAAATTTATCACCTGATAATAAAAAACATCGGGTGCTTCGATATGGGGCAGATGGCGGGTATTGCTAATCACAGATAGTTTGGCTTGGACAATGCGTCCCTGAATTTGCTTGGCTGTTTCCACAGTGACAATCGCATCTTCTTCTCCCCAGAGTAACAAAACTGGCGCGGTGGGAATCCGCTTTTGGGGTGATGGGGCGGTAGCGAGTCCGCGCATGATACGCGCCAACGCACTTTGGTCTTGGCGGACAGCACGAGAAAATTCGTCTGTGAGGAGCAATTTGTCCTCAAATAGCATGTCGAGTCGGGATTGGTTATATTCCGATTTTGCCAGTCGCTTAAATATCGTGTTGCCGATAACGGGCGATTTTGCCAAAAATTTGCCCATGGCGGGGATGCTAGGGATTGCCCCGCCATTGACCATCACCAGCGCAATCACATAGGCGGGGTAGGTGGCGGCAAAAATGCGCCCCACCAATGCCCCATACAAATTACCAATGATGATGACCTTATCTAGTCCGAGTGTGTCGAGTACCTGTTTTGTCCACTCTGCGAGGGTGTCTGCATTGGTCGTGGCGATGGCTTCACTGCCACCAAAACCGGGTAAATCTACTGCCACCACATAATAATTATCTTCAAATAAGGGCATGACCTCCGCCCATTGCACTTTGGCAGACCCAAACGCCCCATGAAGCAAAAACACACACGGTTTATGGGGTTGTCCCATCTCAAAATAACGCACAGCTTTATTATTTACACGAATAAATTGCTCATCCATCGGTGCTTATGCCTCACTCGGCTCGGTGATAAGCTGATGTTGCACCAGCCATGCCGTGAGTTCTTTGATATTTGGCTCGGTAATCATAGCACCACGATTAACACCGCGTGGGGTGTCGCCACTGGGCAGATGGGCAGGTTCTTCATAAGGAAGCACATCCCCCGCATGGGCTATCACAAGGGTGGGTACAGAGAGAAATCCCGTCCATGTCTCCACCTGCTGACGGGCAGTTTTGTCTTGGTCAATGAATATTTCCCGATAGGAGACGTTATAATCGGATAGGACGCGCTTGGCGAGGGTCAGCATCGGGCATCCCGATGAACGGCTATACATAATGAGTTCTTTTTCCATTGTATCCACCTAAGATAATTGGATATTAGACAAGTTTCGATAAATTATAACGCATCTCGCATCACGACACGATAATACAATGGTCGGATTGTTGATATTAGGGCGCAGATGGTGTTGGCACAATACTATTGGGATTCAGATAACACAGTACCCCATCTATCACCCCATCCACGAGCAGTTCTGGGTCTTCTGTGAGGATAGCGCGGTCATCACGCATGAAGCCGAGTTCCAAAATAACCCCTGGTGTGCGAATGGCAATCTCGCGGAAGATATGATAATCGGTCATATCGCGGGTGAGACCAAAACGGCGGTCTAAGCCTGTTTTTGCCCCATAGGCTTGTGCGATACATTCCATCAGACGGTTATCGAGTCCGTCTTGGGGACGTGCTTCTGAATACGCCACCAAAAAGCCACTAGCACCGCCATAATCACGGCAGTCGTTGGCATGAATGGAAATGAGCATGTCGGCGGCATAATCTTGTAGGCGCGAATCGAATTCCTCTAATAAATCTACCGTATAGCCCAATTCGCGCAGTTTGACCACTACCCGACTAGCGACATTATAGTTAATCGAATTTTCGGTGAGACCATCTGGACACACTGCACCTGGGTCATTTTGTGGACCGCGATGCCCCGATACGATGCCAATACGTCGCAAAAAATTGGGCGTGGCGAGGACGGTGGGGGAGGCGGTGGGTTCTAATAATGCCAAGCCATTGGGGTTGCGGGCTTGGGCATCTATCTGACCCAATTCTTGGCGCAACTGCCGATTGAGCGCATCGGGCGATGTCCCCCAACTGAGGATGGTGGCAATCAGTCCGCCCGAAATCACAGCCAGTAGCCATGCACTGATAAATCCGCCGACCATGCTCCCACGCCGAATTTTTCGTTGAGTCTGCCTGCGTTGCACACGGCGTATGCGCTCGGCTTCTAAGGCGGCGGCGCGTCTGCGTTCTTCTGGTGTGTTATAGAGGGGTTTGATGGGCGGTGGCGCGACTTTTTCGTCTGATATGACCGCTTCATCCACCGTTTCTGGCAGAATATCGTCATCCGCTTCATCTATCGGTGGGGCATTTTTAGAGGCGGCACGACGCATCATCTCCATAAAGACGACAGAGGCGGGTGGCTGGCGGGTCTCTGTGGCTGGATTTTCTGGTTGGTTCTCATCTTGAGGATGGTCTGACATTACACGCCCTTACCTTATTATCAAATGATGGGTTTTTAGACGGCATATATGCCGTCCCTATAATCGTATCCGAATGATATTGTAGCCCATGCACCCCGTTTGGGCTACCCGTGTGATGATTGCAATTAACCACAAAATTAGCGATAATGTACTTTGTAAACAGTTGTTTATAAACCAATTGGGGATTTTTATGAAATTATTCATTAGTTATCGGCGCAAAACGGTGCATTTTGCCCAACGCTTAGTCGAAAAATTGGGTTTATACATTCAAGACGACATCTTCGTGGATATAGATGGTGTGGATGATGCCAATTTTGAAAAATCTATTTTGTCGCATTTGCGAAGCAGTGTGGCTGTTTTGCTCATCGTCTCTGAATACACCTTTGCCGACCGCATCCACAACGATGCCGATTGGGTACGCAAGGAAATCCGCGAGGCATTCATCAACAACATACCCATCATCCTCATCTGCGAAAATGGCTTATTGCCCCCACATGGCTTGCCCGATGATATTAAAGATGTGGCAAAAAGTCAGGGGATTAATTTTTACCCCGAATTTTTCATCCCTGCCGTAGAACGCTTGGCAGATTTTTTGGTCAAGATGAAGGTCGCAACACCGCGTAGCAAAAAGTCGGTGCATGATGCACTCGCCAAAGAACCAAATGAGAAACCTATCATAGGGCGCAATACCCTATTAGAAGCACTTGACTTATTAGAGACGGGCGAGGCAGATAAAGGCATATTTTTGCTAGAAGAATTGCTCAAAAGTGGCTATGTATCTAATGCTATTGATTTTGTCCCCATCTTAAATAATGCCCGCACACACCGCGATACCGCCCTTAGAAGGCGCACCGCCCAATATGATTATGATGAATTGCTTGAACTCACCAAGCGCAAATTTACCCAAGAGGCAGGGTTAGAGGCGTTCAAGAAATGGTGTGTGCTTTATCCCGAACTCATCG
>DAOTUO010000149.1:0-2695 GCA_034436595.1 Anaerolineae bacterium
ATGATTCAGTGGCTAGTCGTAAAGCCTCTGATGTTATTGCTTGGCGGACATATTTTCACTTTGATGTCTATGAAAAATTGCGAGAACTTATCACCTATTATGCCAATACATCCCGTAGACTGTATTAAGGGATTGCCCGATTAATATGGCAAAAATAATTTGTGGGACGCTATACGCACTACGTGCTAATCGTCTCGTACACACCCCAAATCCGTGTGATTGTACGGGCGGATGTAGGGACGACAAGAATGTCGTCTGTTAGCCTCGTATAGTCGCCCTATTCAGATGCAAAATGGCACATATATCCCCAAAAAATTGACAAACCAACCCCATACACCCTAATATCCACCCGTAATGTGTAATGTACGCTTATATCACGCCGACTTGCAATCAGTCGTCATGAGCATTATAATAATTTACCGAATATAATCACATTTTAGGAGTGATATTCATCTATGTCGAGTTCCATTAGACCGCGCCAACCACAGAAACCCCAGACATTAATTGATTTTGCTCAAGAACATGAGCGAGATTGGGGCAACGACTCATACCTTAATCGTCCTACCTTGGCAGAGATTCTCAATGCCGCAGTGGTCGTCTTTTGGAAACCTGTCAATGTGATAGAAGAAACATCACGCAAAAAAGAGCCATTGAACCCCATGCGCGAGACCATCACCATTCACCAGAGTATGCCCGAAGTCGAACAATTCATCGCCAAGATGATTTTTCGGGTGGGATTTAACCCGTTGGATAAACAGCTCATCCGTATTTTTCATCAGGGCAAACGGATTAAATTAAAGGGTGTGAAAATTTTATTTGAAGTAGACGAACCATCGGATAACGATTTTTAGATATTAGCTCCCGCTTATGCCCCCCATAAGGCGTTGCGCCTCTCTGATAGTCCCAATGGATGTTATGCTCATAACATTGATTGTGATAGCAAGAAAGAGGCGTAATTGTCTAAAAATAGCCATAACCCCAAAAAATCCACACCCAAACAACTCTCCATTTTGATATTCATCGGTGTTTTGGCACTGGTTGGCGCGGTGGTCTTTTTGCCTAGCGTATTTGCCCAACGCAACCCCACGATACAGGTTATTTCACCCGATACTTATCAGACCGACTTTTTGCAACCCGCCCAAAGCCACTTTTTGTTGGATGTGCGGACACTTAGCGAATTTGCCTCTGGGCATATTTCTGGTGCGACCAATATCAACGTAGATGACCTCGCCAATCGGTTGAGCCAAGTGCCAAAAGATGTGCCAGTGGTCATTTATTGTCGGAGTGGCAACCGTAGCGCCATCGCCGCCAATATTCTGGCAGAGGCGGGCTATACCCAAATTTACGATTTGGGTGGCATCCTCGAATGGCAACGTCAAAGTTTACCCATTGAACAATAATCATTAGAAGGATATGACCATGAATGTCTTAAAATCATTATTTGGTGGTGGGTCAACCGAAGCTATCACCGCCAGCGAAGCCAAAACCTTGCTTGATGGCGCAAAACCCCCGTTTGTGGTGGATGTGCGTGAGCCAAGCGAATATGCCACAGGGCATATTGCAGGGGCGAAATTAATGCCATTGGGCGATTTAGATGCCCGTATGGCTGAACTGCCCAAAGACCGCCAATTGCTATGCGTGTGTGCATCGGGCGCACGGAGCAGTATGGCAACGCGCCGTCTGAGCCAAGCGGGGTATGAGGTTATCAACCTACGCGGTGGCATGATGGGATGGAACACCGCAAAACTCCCCATCAAAAAAGGCAAATAGGCAGATAGTTATGATAGCCCTCATCTTTGGCATTGGTTTTGGCATTGGCACACTGCTCGGATTATTGGGTGGGGGTGGGTCTATTCTCACTGTACCCGCACTGGTGTATCTGGTGGGGCAATCGCCACAAGTCGCTGTGACCACATCACTCGCCATTGTGGGGGCAAATAGTGTCATGGGGGCATTTTTTCATCGCACAGACGGCGGACTCAATTGGCGTGTGGCGCTGATTTTTGGTGGGGTGGGAATGGTCACCGCGTATGGTTCGGCGGGGGTATCGAAACAATTTTCGCCCATTTTGTTGATGATAGCCTTTTCGCTCCTGATGCTGGTCATTGGCATTTTGATGATAACCCTTCATCCCCAAGAAGGCACACGGGATAAAGATATTTCGCTGATGAAAGTGGTCATTAGTGGTGCGCTGGTCGGTGTGGTCACAGGCTTTTTGGGTGTGGGTGGGGGATTTCTGATTGTCCCCGCGTTGGTGATGCTGCTGGGGTTGCCGATGAAACAAGCCATCGGCACATCGCTGATTATCATCGCCATGAACAGTGCCTCTGGCTTTTTGGGGCATGTGGGCAGTGAACCGATTGATGTCATGCTGATTTTTTCCTTTGTATTAGCAGGTATGGCAGGCACATTTTTTGGTGTGCAGATGAGCCACAAAATTCCGCCGGAATTGCTCCGCAAAGGGTTTGCGGGATTTGTATTAATCCTCGCTGTTTTTCTGCTCATAGACAACATGAGCAAATTGGTTTAGGTTTTGTTGATATTTAGAAAAAGGGCATTTTTCGGGTGATTGTGGACGGCATGTATGCCGTCCCTACAATCCAAAAACCTGTCCTATGGTGTGTAGGGATGTGATATAAGGCTTGTCCGTAGTTAAAAAGGCAAAATATGATAAAAATAGCGTGTATGTTACCTG
>DAOTUO010000150.1:0-20882 GCA_034436595.1 Anaerolineae bacterium
TCATTTAATATGGATAGTGCGCGGGGTGGCGTGGGCAAATTTGCCTATACCATGCGCGTACCGATAGGCGTAATCGGCGCAATCACCCCGTTTAATTTCCCCCTGAATTTAGTGGCGCATAAAGTTGCGCCTGCGATTGCAGTCGGTTGCCCCATCGTCCTCAAACCCGCCCCCACTACCCCACTCACGGCGCTACGTCTGGCAGAAATTTTGCGCGAGGCGGGTTTGCCCGATGGTCTATTCACCGTGGTGACAGGCGATGGTGATGTGGGTGAATGGCTCACATCAGACCCGCGCATTGCCATGATTAGCTTTACGGGGAGCGATGTGGTCGCAGAAAAAATTAGCCGTGTGGTTGGGTTACGCAAAGCCGTGTATGAACTCGGTGGCAATGCCGCGGTTATCGTGGATGAATCCGCAGACCCGCACAAGGTAGCGGATAAAATTGCCATTGGCGCATTTGCCTATAGCGGGCAAGTGTGTATCAGTGTGCAACGCGCTTATATCCACCGCACACATTATGAATCGTTCCAAGAGGCGCTCATCAAACGCGCAGAAACACTCATATTAGGCGACCCGATGAATCCCAAAACCGATATGAGCGTCATGATTTCCCCCGCCACCAATACCCGCATCGCCAGTTGGATAGATGAAGCGATGACGGGTGGGGCGCGTGTCCTCACAGGGGCTCGTGTGGAAAACGGGATTTTTCTGCCGACTGTGATAGAGAATGTGCCAGCCGATGCCAAACTCATCCGCCAAGAGGCATTTGCGCCTGTGGTGTGCCTTATCCCGTTTGATGATTTTGATGAAGCGATTCGTGGTGTGAATGATAGCGACTATGGGCTACAAGTGGGGGTATTCACCAACGATTTGGGGCGGATGATGACCGCCGCCGAAAAATTAGAGGTGGGTGGGGTGATTATCAACGATGCCCCGACCTTCCGTGCCGATAACATGCCCTATGGCGGGGTCAAGCGCAGTGGCATTGGACGCGAAGGGGTGCGTTATGCCGCCGATGAAATGACCGTCACCAAAATCATTGTGATGGGCTAGAGTCTATCTGTGGGAGTGTTATGGGGATGGTTTGGTCTACGCGATGCAAGATATTCAGCGATTCTTCTATATTCGGTGCAAAACGTACCTCTAGGCGCATTATCTTCAGCAGGGTTTGAGCAAAAAAACGGGTGAGCGCATTATTGGCAATAATCACCGTAAAGCCTGTGTCTTGTGGTGTCACCTGTTTGAATTCTTTAAGGATGCTATTGATGTGCTTGGGGAGCGCATGTGACCGTGTGGCATCGGCAATGGCATGTATGGGTTTAATCCCCGCATCGGTCATATCCCGTGATTGCGCCACCAACTCCCGCAATTCATCTGCGGATAATTCACCAGTCAATACAATATAGAGTACACGCTTATCTACCAACCATGTCATTTCGTAAGGCATAACAATTACAATCCTATAAACTCATTTAACTTATTCATTATATCAGTTTATAAGGATAACACGATAAAGACTATAGATTGCGATTTTTAATAAATTTTTCATAACGCCTAATCTGCCCACCGTTTGAGGGTACGATGCACCGTCTGGAGCAATAGACCGCGTTGCTCATAGCCCTGTTCATTCCACTCGCTAATGCCCAAATAAATCTTTTCCGTACACAAGCGCGATAATCCTAATATGAGCCGATGCAACGATGCCTCTGCTATGACTTGTTCGTCCACCGCCGTCCATTTGCGTCCACGTTCCCAATTCGCTGTGAGGACATACGGATTGGTAAGCGGTTGATACACGCGCTCCGACCAGCCATCATCGCCAATATTCAGCCAAAACTGATAGCGCACAGGCGTATTGCGGAGTAGGAAGGTATAGGCTGGTGCAACCAATACCGCCGATTCTGGTTGATTCCATCGGGAGAGGTATAGGTCAGATAAAATCCCCCCAAACAACATGCGGATATACTCCGCCCCCGCCGATACGCCTTCTGGTAGGGGTGCAGTCTCGGTGAGCATCTGGCGGAATTGTGTGGCAGACTGAATAAGCGCCCATGCCACCTCTGCCATATCCTTATTGGGTGTACCATCCACATTAAAGCCATATCCTTGTGCCGATAGTACCTCACCAAATAATCTGCGCCAAAAGTGGTCTAGCGGTTGTTCTGGTTGGTTGGCAACATCTTCTAGCCAGATGCGTAACGCCTCATAACGTGCGCCATAGCCGTATGTGATGCGTGGTTGCTGTGTGGGGGGAATATCCATAAAATGCCGTAGAATCGGTTGCAATCCATTCCAGCTTACCGCCCGTGATACCAATACCTGTGCGCGGACTAAATCCATGCCCAATGCCGTCTTGAAGGTGGTAATCAGGTCTTGGCGCGGGGGGTGAATTCCCCATTGGGGATGTGCCAAACACGCCAGATGCAATAATGCCAACACCGCAGGTTCTTCTGATAAGGGGCGTGAGGGGCGATGTGAGCGCACAGGGATAGCCATTTCGCTCAGGCGCGACATCAGACTAAAGCGCAAGGTATCGGTGAGGAATGGCGCGAGAATAGCGATTTCGTGTGGTGGCACAGCCTCCCCCACCAACCGCACCACTTCATCGGCTATGGTATCGGTCAGTTGTGGATAGTAGCGCGAGATAGTGAGGGCATGACCATCATACGGGTTTGCCGATGGCGATGCTGACGGGGGCAATGGGTCTGGATTGCCGAGTGTCGTCACGAGTTCCGATGCGAATTGATGCACCGATGCCGATGACGTGAATAATTCTGTGAGGGTGACATGCGTCTGGCATAGCGCACGGGCATGATGCAACAGCGATACATCTGCACCCAATAAGCGCCGATACCCACCTAATAAATCGGCAACCACCAACGCCCCTTTTGCACCATTCACCAATACCGCCAAAAGCCGATGTGCCGCGAGGCTATTTTCATCCACATTATCCGCAAGCACATAGGGATACTGCTTTGCGAGGTATTTTTGGACGGCTGGCAAGGGTAGCAAGTGGTTCATCAGCAAATCCACCTGCAACGAAAAGTCGAGTAAATTTTCTTGATAGCAATAAGCACGGAACGCCTCCGCACACACCTGCACATCGTCATATACGCGCAATTGCGGGTCGCCATCGCCACCATCCCACGCCGATTTAAGCCGTAGGGCAATTTCACGATGTGAAAATCCCACCAAAGCCGATTTACTCAGGTTATCCAAAATTTGGCTATACAGCCGATTACGCGGTTGCTTAACCGTATCGAACAAGCCGTCACGCTCAATGATGGGGTCTAATACCCGTCCCATGAAATATTGCGCTGTCTCCAAAGACAAAAAGGTCGGTGGCATATCGGGTTTGGCAAATCCAGCCGATTTAGCGATAAGCGCCCAAAATAATGCGATGAGGGTCTGCGTAAGGCTACCGAATGTGGCAATGGTCGCATCTGTGCCTTCGGCGCGGTCTGGATGTCTGAGCGCCTCCATATAGGGCTTGGCTAAATTCATCTGTGGCAACAAAATGAGGGTGTGATGTGGCGCGATACCCGCCTCTAGCCATGCGTTGAGGCGGGCAACAGCGGTGGTGGTTTTGCCTGTGCCTGCTACCCCTTCACAATAGATTTTGGCGGTCTTTTTGGCGCGGATGATGGTAGATTGGGTTTTGGTTGGGGTCATAGGTGGGTTCTCACATGGGTTAAGCAAATGATTATCGTGAATAAATTATAACCCAATTATGGTGGGAAAAGGAACAAAACAGGGATATTCACTATGAATATCCCTGTTTGAAGTTTCTTATCACAGAATTATTTGAGCTATCAATCCCTGTGAGTATTGACTATACGAATTTTATGATAAATCGAGTCCGATGTCAAACACAGCGACATATCCCTCTAGCGTGGTGATAACCTCTGGGGTTGTCTCAGCATCGGCATCACTGGGGATTTCGATAATACCTTCTGCCACATCCAACAAGAGCAACTCGCCACTCTGACGGAAAATGCCATCGCGCTCATTCAACACATTCCGATAGCCATTTTTGGCGTATGGTTCTTGAGCATGAACAACATCTGTGAGGTCTTCTGAGAAAAACAACTGCGATGTAAATTCATAACCGCGTGTTTCTTGGGGTGAAGTGCGAATTTTGAAATGGATATGCACCGCCCGTCCGGGATACCACCCGGGATAGATGGTGATAAATTCGGCAATGCCACCCTCATCCGTAACCCGATACCCGCGCAACCACAATTCATCGCGTGTGCCTTCACTCGCTACGCCAGAATACACCCCATCGGCATCGCAATGCCAAATATCCACCTGTGCGCCCCCCAATGGCAAACATGCACCACCAGTCATATCCGACACACGGAAAATGAGCTTGAGAGGAATCCCTTCTCTGACCGATTGGTCTCTAGGGTCTATGCGAATATCAGAACGGTCGAGGTCTGTATCCACAAAAAAAGGTCCTCCAGTAAGTTCTGGGCGCACCACACACGCGGGGATAAGCATGGGTGTTGGCGATGGTGTGGGTGATAATGTGCCAGATTGTCCCTGTACCCACACCCCACCAATCGTCAATGCTACACCCGTCCCACCGAGTAATTTGAGCAATTCGCGGCGGGTAAGAATACGCCCAACGGGTTTATCATCATCGTGCAAATCCATATTTTTTGCTCCCTTCACATAAATATCTATCCCTTTACTATATGCCCAAACGCAATCAATCCGTTGCCAAACTGTAAAATAAGTGTAAATTTATTGATGATAAAAGATTTATTTTCACCAACTCATTTTGGATTATAATAAAAGTATCACTATGGATACCAGTGGGTTAAAAGGATTACTATGCGAAAAGAAAATCGGCTTGCCAGCATCAGTTTATGCGTGATGGCATTATTATTGGCGTTATCGGTGGGCATTACCACCCCGTCTTATGCAGAAACCACCGCGCAATCGGTAGATACACTACAAGGGGTTATCAGTATCGTCTATGGCGACCCCCCACAAGATGCCTCATCCACAGACCCCATCATCAATATTCGTCTGCTCGATAGCGAGACAGGCGCAGAGACCGCCAATTTGCAAATGGGTATCGGATTAGCGCATACAGTCATGGGACAGACGGTGCAAGTGCGTGTCGCACGCCTCAGCAGTCCCGCCCAAGCAGGCGAATCGCTCCCGCGTTATTTGGTACAAGAGGTTATCCCCATCGCCACCCCAAATGAACCAACTCCCGCCCCACAAAATCCCGTAGGGGGCATATCCACACCGCAATTGGTGGGGTCACAGGCATTTATCAACTTGCTATGCAAATTTCCCAATGTCGGCACAGTCCCAAAAAATCCTGCCGATTATGCGGGTCTGTTTGCCAATAGTTACGGCGGGGTAGACCATTTTTGGCGCACCATGTCGTATAATGCGCTCAATTTGGCAGGCACAGGCACATCGCCCCAATGGGTGAATATGCCCCAACCCAGCAGTTATTATATCCTCACACAGACCAGCCTGCGCTTTAGCGACTTGTTGCAACATTGTGTGACTGCATCCGATAGCATCATCAATTTTGCGCCGTATATCGGGGTTAATCTGATGTTCAATGACGATTTAGGGTGTTGTGCATGGGGTGGCGGACCGTATTTTATTTCTACCAACGAGGGCAATAAATTTGTGCGCGTCACATGGAATCCGCCGTGGTCACAAAATTACGAAACGATGGCACACGAAACAGGTCATGCACTCGGATTACCTCATTCATCGGGTCCATCGCATAATCCGCCGAGTGAATTAAGTATTTATGTCTCGCAATGGGATGTCATGAGCAATGGTGGCACTTGTAACCAAAGCAGTGGGACATGGGGTTGTGTCCCTGCTGGCACAATCGCCTATTATATGACCTATAACAATTGGATACCTGCCAGCCGTCAACTGAAAATTCCCAATCACATGGAGGCGACCATCACCATGCGTCGCACCCAAGAAGATGTGGGTGTGGGCTATATTTTGGGACTCGTACCTATCAACAATTCATCCACCGTGTTTTATTCGGTAGAAGTGCGCGATTTGAGCGGCTACGACAACAACACACCCGCCGCCGCTGTCGTCATCCATCATATAGACCTGTCACGCATAGGCAATACGGGTCCCGCGTTGGTGGTGAATGGCGGGGCAACTAATGATGTAAATGGGACTGCCGCCCAATGGCAAGCGGGCGAGACCTTCACCGATGCCGTGAATAATATCACCATCAGGGTCATCAGTAAGACGGGGAACGACTATATTGTCGAAATCCGCAACGATGCCGACGCGCTATTATTCACCGAAAATGAGCTTTTGGCACAATTACGCGCCAACGCCACAGGCGACATTAACTACTTTTTGGTAGATTATCAAGCCGATATCGCCCTTATTGTGATGACCATCGGCTCACAGACCGCCAAAGTCACGGTGCAGAGTGTGAATACTGGCGGGGAATTAGTACGCTTTGCCATCGTAAGCATGACGACAGAGACCGATGCGCCCCTGCCAGCGGCGACTATGGATATTATCAACATACATCTGTTACCCACCCTCAATTTGGCGCTAGATGCGTTGGTGGCGACTCGTGAGATTAATGCCAATGTGGGCGAAATTATCTTGATTGATACGGGCATGGGTGTCGTCACCGAATAAATTGATGAGCAAAAAAATACTGCCATGCGACTTGTTTGTGTACGGACGCGCTTCTGCGCGTCCTGCTATAGCATTGATAAGCGAGAAAAATAAATTCCATGCACCCCAATAGCACCACGCACACCATACACGACATCCTATATACCATCCACGAATGGGGAATCGGTGAGCCGTTGCTCATATTGCATGGCTTCACAGGCGATGGCGGGTCATTTTGCACCCGCCTGCCCCATCTGGCGAGGCACTATCGGCTGATTGCACCCGACCTATTGGGACATGGGGCGAGTGATTCGCCATCAGACCGCACGCCCTATCGCATGGAATCCGCCACCGCGCATTTATTTGCCCTGCTAGACCGTATGGGCATCACCTCATGCGCGGTATTGGGATATTCTATGGGTGGTCGCTTGGCGTTGGGATTTTCGGTATATCACCCCACACGAGTAACGGCGCTCATCCTCGAAAGTAGCTCGGCAGGATTAGCCACCCCATCAGAACGCCAAGCCCGCATTATCAGCGATGAGGTGCTCGCCAACCGCATCCTCACCGGTGGCATCACCAATTTTGTGGATGAATGGGAAGCCTTACCCCTCTGGCACACCCAATCCCCCGCTATCAAACATGACCTGCGCGAATCTCGGCTAAAAAACAACCCACTCGGACTCGCCAATAGCCTGCGCGGGATGGGAACAGGCGCACAACCCTATTTTGGCGATAATTTGGAGGAACTCCCCATGCCCGTCTTGCTCATCACAGGCGAACAAGATGAAAAATTCACCCAGATAGCACACTCACTGGCGCAAAAAATCCCCCATGCGACCCACACCACCCTACCCCATGCGGGACATGCCGGTCATTTGGATGCACCAGAGGCGTATCAGACCGCCATTAAGACATTTTTGGGACAATAACAAGGTGTTCATTTCACATTGAGTTTCGCATATGAAACCCACTGAAGGGGCTTGATTTTGAGGTGAAAGTCTATTTTATGGCGGATTTTAGCGCCTTTAGTGTAATACTGCTAAGTTAGCACCTTAAAAACATCCCCTATCCCCCTGCCCCTTATCCCCACCGAGTGGGGAAATAGGCGAGGTTTTAGCCCCTCTCCAATTTTTGGGGAGGGGTTGAGGTGGGGATAAAAAACCTTAACTTAGCAGTATTAGCCTTTAGTGCGCTTGATGCGACTAGCTAGAGGCTTTGAGCCTCTAGCGGCGGTGCATGTTATCCATAACTGACGTTATTTTGGATGTGTATGGGCTTTCTGACTATCAGTGTTCGGCGAACAGCGATAGGATATTGCCCTCCGTATCCTTGAACGATGCAAAGCGTCCATCGTCGCCCATTGGGGTCACTGGCACGAGGATTTCAGCGCCCAATGAACGCACACGCTCAACCATTTTCTCTAAATCACTGCCACGTCCAGCGTTCAAATAGACATGCGGACCTTGATTGCTTGGCTTGATATCGGGTGACTGCAACAATGATCCACCGACTTTACCTGGCTCAAAGTACAGTATTGCCATCCGTCGCGGAGGCATATCTGTGATGGTCACTTCCCGCTCAAGCAACTGTCCATAAAATTTGGCGGCGCGTTCAATATCCAGCACTGGAATCTCGACCCACGAAAATAATTGGTTCATGATGGTTACTCCTTGTATTGAATCATTCGACACCCTTAGCATATAATGGCTCTGGTGACATCTAGTGTCACTAAAGATATAGGTTGAACTGAATTAAACGAATGAGGTGTTGAAGATGCGTGCCGATCGTCTACTGTCCATTATGCTTATCCTTCAAGCACAGGGAAAAACGACCACACTTGCCCTGTCAGAAAAGTTGGAAGTATCCCGTCGCACTATTTTACGCGATATTGACGCACTAAGCATTGCTGGTGTGCCTGTCCATGCGGAGGCAGGACACGGTGGTGGCGTATATTTGGATGAACATTACCGAGTCTCGTTAACCGGGTTGACGGAATCTGAGGTTCGCGCTCTATTTGTCTTTAACCAACCTAGCCCTTTACGGGATGTGGGTTTGGGTCGGGCTGTCGAGAATACACTGCTCAAACTATTCGCTATCCTACCATCCCAACACCGCCAAGAGGCAGAATGGATACAGCAACGTATTCTGCTAGACCCGGCATCATGGTGGCCCCCAGGCAAAACGCTACCCCATTTGGAAACCCTTAAAGCGGCTGTGTTTGGCGATCACCACATTCAGGTGCGTTATGAACACGGCGATGGGAGCGTTGTTGAGCGTATTTTAGAACCTTATAGCCTTGTCGCTAAAGCAAGTGTGTGGTATCTCATCGCTCGGTGTGATGGAGAGCTACGCACCTATCGCGCCTCACGGTTTATTGCAGTCGAGACAATGAGTGAGCGGTTTGAACGTGATGTAACATTCGATATCATGAAATATTGGCATACGCATGTCAATGAGTTCATTGCCAATATGCCATCCTTCGCATTTACATTGCGACTCAACGCGACTAGGCTAAAATTACTGCGGTTGTATGCAGAAGGTGGATATACAATCCGCGACACCAGTGCCGATGAGACAGTGTTGACGGTTGATATGCAACTCACTTCCCTTGAGGAAGCACGAATGCTGGTGTTGGGGCTGGGAACAGATGCAGAAATCATCGAGCCAGACGAACTTCGCAAAGCGGTGCTTTTACAAGCACAGCAAATGGTGACCCATTTGTCACGCGACTAAAGGTAAAACAAATTACCCATCCCAATGTGAAATATACGCAATCCAAAGACTGACTGTGAAATAATTCACCATCGTGTGCTATAATAGAGATAGAGAGAGACTTTCTTGGACAGGGGATACTCATCACAAGGAGAAACCTCGATGATACGCAACCGATTGCCCTTTATCTTCATCATACTAGTCACCACCACGATTTTTATCGCCCAAGCACAGGCGATTCCGTTCACGCCACAAAATGCGGTATGGATAGAGCAACTCAACCAAATTGGTGATGGCTATCTGAACGAATTTACCTATTCACCCGATGCCCAAACGATTTTATTTGCGGGGTCATTGGGGTTATGGCGTTTTGATGTTGCCACACCCACACTTCCCCCACAACGCATTGGCAATCATGCCCTGTATGCCGTCACCTATAACACCGCAGGGACATTGGTGGCGACAGGCGGTGTATATGGCGGTGTGGAATTGTGGGACGCGCTCACATGGACATCGTTATTCACCATACGGGCGCATACCCATGCGGTGCGTCATGTCCACTTTAGCCCAGATGACACCCAATTGGTGGCTATCACAGGCGATTCTGTGCGGGTAATAGACTCCCAAACAGGCGAAACGGTACATCAATTAGTAGGACACACCCGCCCCATATACGCTGTGGAATATAACCCCACAGGCGCACAAATTGTCACCGCCTCGTTTGATGATACCGTCAAAATATGGGATGCGCTCACAGGCGACCTCATGCACACCATCACCGATAATACCGAAAGTGTCCTGTGCGTTAAATACAACCCAGAGGGCGATTTGGTCGCCTCTAGCAGTTATGATGGCATGGTGCGGATATTTAATTCAGAGACGGGCGACTTACTACAGACGCTAGAGGGACAAACCCAAGTGCCATATCAACTGGCATATACCGAAAATGGTCAAACATTAGTGGCGCTGGCGCAAGATAATACCGTGTGTAGCTGGGATGTGGCGAGTGGCGACCTCACCAATACGTGGCAAGTGCCACCTGTGAGCGAATTTACCCAACATCCAGACGGGCAAATTATCATGATGAACAGCTACGAAAAACCCCTCCGCCTATGGGATTTGCAGACCGATGAAACCTTATTCACCTTCACAGGCAATTATCTGCCCGCCTTCCATAGCATGACCTATCTCCCCGATGACAATCGGATGCTTACGGGCGTTTTTGAGGATGGTGTATGGGTATGGGATACCACCACATGGCAGGTTATCGAGATGCGACAAGGGGAAATCGTGGCATCTGACCTCATAGCGACCACCACAGACGGATTGCTCATGGCAACGGCGCTGGATAATGGCGATATTGCCCTCACGGATGTCGTTACGGGACGTGTGGCACATACGCTGGTCGGTCATACCATGCGTGTGACGGGCTTGACATTCACACCCGATAACACCCGCCTGATGAGTGTGAGTTTGGACGGCACGATTCGGATATGGGGGTGTGGCGGGTCGTGTAGCGACTAAATTTGTCGTTGGATTAACTGGGGCTAATATCGTTAAGTTTTTTCGGCAGGCGCTAAAGCACCTGCCGAGTATTTGTAAAGCCTGATAATTGGTATGTTAGTAAATAAAGACGGTATAGAATATTTTTTAATCGCTGGGGGACATACGCACTGCGTGCTAATCCCTCCATTACACATCTGCCTGTTTAGGATGTGTAATGGCTGTACTAGAACCGTAAGGCTCGTATGTCAGCCACAAAAAATACGGCGCATTAAAAATCAACACGCCCTTATGCAACGGTCTACGGCAGGCGCGTGAGGATAAGCCTACCTGCCCCAACCGCCGTCACCCATGATAGGGTTGTGTTATTACACAACATGGTTGTGGCGGGTCCAAACAGACTATAATTCCCAGAAGTATAATATTGGTTGGTCATATCGGTAAAATCGCCATTTCTAGTGATGAATGAGACAGTCCCACCCGGGTCGGCTCTCCCAGAGAAAGACGGAACAGTATAAGTGGTGTCGTCATCTACGGTGACACTCTGGCTAATCGAATACGTACCACTGAGGGGCAAATTTACTGTGAGCGTATTGCCCTCCTCAACGGCAGTAATATTATACGAGGCTGTCCATGTGTTATTGGCATTGAACGTAAATATGAAGGCGCTCAAATCTAATGTATCAAAAATATCCAACTCTGGAAATGCCGTCACCTGCCAGCGCCCAACCACACACTCCATATTGCCATCGGTCAATTCATCTTCTCTGGGTTTGCACGGGGTTTCGCTCTCCATCTGACCCCATTCGATGGTGAACGGCGCGGGAGAGTTCATCTCGCCCCTGCCCCGACTGATGATGAGCATTTCACCCGCCTCTGCTGGACACAGTTGTATCGGCTCACCATCTATAAACCGTCTTAACCCGCCAACAGTCCGTAGGCTGACCGCATAATTGCTGGTGGCGCTATCGCTTATTTTGATAAATGCGATATTTCCGGGTTCTATCTCAAATGCCGTCAAAAATTTATAATCCACAGAAAAACGCAGGAGCGATATCACCAGTGATCCACTTTTGCCCGCCACAAGGTCTATATCACCTAAATCGAGTGTCGGTGGGATGGGTAACTGACGGTTGAGCAACACATTCGCCCAATTATGAAATAAATCGGTGGGGTCAAAGCCATAATTCACAGGGAATAAACCACTCCCACGAATAAATCCTAATTGCTCAATGACATTTTGTGTACTGCTATACCCTTGTGCCGATGCTAAAAATTCCCAAAAATAAAAATTTTCTAGCCGATTTTGGGTCACATCGCGCTTAAAATCGAACAGGGCTTGATAGGGTTTTGGGAATTGTGTGGGATACACGCGCGATGCCGCCCATTCTGCCGATGCCCCCACCCACCACACATTGCTCACCACACCAAAATCCTGAAAAGCCACCGCGCCGATTGCCATTTGCAGACAGTGGAAAAGTTGTTTTGCCACATCCGATTCGATGTTATCGTCAATTTCCCAGCCATCGAATACCCGCAAAAAACACACATCGCCATTTGGGAATAGCGTTTGCGGTTCTAGACGTATCACATAGGCGGTGCTAGGGTCGGTCATCCGCCCAATGACGGATAAATTGGAGATGGATGCCCCCATAAACATGATAACAATCTGTGAACTCCATGACGTGGGAGTCATGGTATCAAAAACCGTGATAGATTCGTTGATAATGCGTACCAAACGTGGATAATCTGGCAAACTGGGTGTGTAATACACCAGATTATCGCCCCGCCCGCCCGCCGTAAAACGTTCATAGGGGCGTGTTTGTTCTCTGTCTTGTGCATGTGTTGCTGTCTGCCCGCCAAGAATTCCAAAAATTCCCAACAAGATGACTATGAGTGACCATCGAATCCGCATAAAATACCCTTTTTGTAATGATACGAAATGTTCATTTCAGTGTATGCGGATTTTTTCAAATGAGCAAGCACGCCCTACAAATTGGGTACATTTCAATTTTAGGGGCAGGTAATTTATGGAAAACCGCAAACAAGTTCATATGATTATTTATTCATTTTGGACGACATATATGCCGTCCTACAGCCTGATAACTGTGTTTTGGGTCGTAGGGACGCGAAACATCGCGTCCGCAGGGTGATTAAAATCATTTGAATTCAAAATCTTTACTCCATTAACGGTATTAGGCTTTGAGCCATAGGCGGGACAAATTACCCACCCCACACCCCATAAACGGTCATCGGCGCATGTGGGGAGAGCATCGCCTTCACGATGGATTTATAGCGTGGGTATGGTCTGAGTTTTAGCCCCATGCGTATCATTTCGGCGCGGTCAGAATTATCCAGATAGCCTTTGGTGGGATATAAAAACAGCGACCCCTCCCCGCCGCCATCCGTAAATTGCGCCTCTATCTGCTGAATTTGAGCGATGCGCCGTGTCGGGTTTTTGAGAAATGGCAATTCTAGCACCAATAACAGCCCACCATGCCTCACTAGCCCTTGTGCCTGTTGGATGGTATTTAACGGATTGGGGAGCAGGTGCAAGCCGTTGTTGATGACCACCATATCAAATTTTCCAGCAATAATCGTGAGGTCGGTGATGTCCATCTGGATTCGCGCCCATTGTGTGCCATAATGCTTCATCGCGCCTAAGCCGTCATGGTCATCCCCAAAAAAATCCACCGCAAACACCCTTGCGTGCTTTGCCAGATGATGCGTGAGCCAGCCGTTCCATCCGCCAATTTCCAAAATGGTCTTGGGTGCGTTTTGTCCGATGAGGCGCAGGGCAATATCCGCAGATTGAGCGCGGTTGCGCCATTCAAAATGCGATTGTGCCAAGCTATAAGGAAGCCCCTCATAGTCGGTGATGAGGGGCAGGGTGTCGCGCACTTTTTCCCGATACCGCGCAATCGCTTCTAATCGTGCCGATAATTCAGGTAAAAGCAGGTTGAAAAAATCATGCGATATACGCGAAAATTCATGCTTATTGATACAACTCAGCGATTCTAAATGCAATGGCTTATGGCAAATCGGACACAACATAATCATGTTCACCTCTACTTTTCCACATATACGCCCCCAACATCCCCCATTGGCATAGCGCACTCGCCAATAATGCCCCTGTGATGCCCATTGGCGGAATCAACATCAGGTTTAGCACGCCGTTTACCGCCGCCCCGCCCAAATTTACCCACAACACATAGCGTTGGGCATCCAGACCATATAGCCGATGGATGAGGGGCAAATAGGCAAAGATTGGCAGGGCAAATAACCCGCCCATCACCCAAAATAGGGCAGGATAAGTGAGGTCATAGACCACCAACACCAAACCACTGAGCAATAAGATGATAGGTGGAATAGCGATGCAACCGAATAAAAATAAGCGGGTGGCAATTTTGCGGATGGCTTGTTCATCTAGCCGATAGAGTGTTTTGACAAACGGGATGAGGATAAAATTCGCGCCCGCTTGCACATAGAGCAACAAATTGATGACCACCTGATACGAAGCGACATCCGATTTTTCGGCAATAGCGGATAGGGTGTATAGGTCAATGCGAGAGGCGAGCATCCCACTGAGTCCCAGCAAGAAAAATGGCAATGCGAGGCGGAAATAGGCAAAATATACCCCACTTGTACCCATATTTGGCGACACAAAATTTCTCCAATACCGCCACCCATATACCCCCGCCCGCGCCCATGCACTCAAGATAAACACGGCAAATAATTTGGTTTGGGTGATGTCATCACCTGTGAGGATGGCGATTAACATCATCACCGTGAGGCACATTTCGGTGATGACAGCAAAGGCAAAATGTCGCCTAAAAACAATCATCACCTCAAACGATTGGGCGATAAAAAGCGGGATAATCCACAAAACAAGCAACCAGCCATCTGGTGTGAGGCTTAACAAGAGGCTTATGGCACATAAAAACACCCCGCGCACCAAAAACACCCTGCGCCATGTGGTGGCGATGCGGTTGGGATATTGGCTAAATTGGCGGAGCAAATAGTCTTTATTGCCCCACGCCAGCACATGCACAATCAATTGCGCGGTAATGAGCCAGCTCACAAATTGCCCCCAGAGGTCTTTGGATGCGAGCCGAATCACTAGCGCGGAAATGGTGATATTCAGCGCGGGGATGAGCAGGTTTTGGGCGCTGTTGAGCGTAACGCTCACACCGCGTTTGCGCCATTTAAGTCGTTGAGTGGGGGTTAATTTTGACATGGGGGAAATTATAACATATCTGCTTGCCATAATTTATGAATTGGCATATAGTCGTGAATAGGGATTATGACTTTTCACTTATAAAGAGCTATTTTATGCGGTCAAAATTTTGATAATAGTATTTTGGGCATTGTCGTATATGGTTGAATTGGGTGTGGGTGGCATTGCCAAACACCCTACAGAAGATTTATATGCGCTCACGGTGAACGCAGTTGGCGATTTGGGGGCGGGTCAGGTGATAACCTTCTCGCTCATATTATTAGAAGAATAATAAAAAAATTTCCACATAACATTGTCAAATTTGGCAATTTACCGTATGCTGATAATATGGACTCATGTCCTTTTTAACTTATCACAAGGAGAAAAAGATTTATGCGTAGCAAATTTACTCTGTTAACCCTATTTGTATTGTTTATCATCTCGATTTTACCGAGCATGGCACAAGAGGTCGAATATACCGTGTTGGTAGACGGACTCAATAACCCACGCGGACTCAATTTTGATGCCGATGGCGTGTTATATGTCGCAGAAGCCGGTCTGGGTGGCGATATTGACGTAGACGGACCATTTGGACCCACCACTTTCGGCTTTTCTGCGGGCATTTCTGCGGTGGTAGATGGTGAAGTCAGCAAAGTTATCAGCTATTTGCCCAGCATGAGCATGAATGAAGAAATTGTCGGTGCGATGGATGTCTTGCCAACCGCCGATAGACTATGGGTTGTCATGGGTCACGAAATCGGTGGCATCACATTGGCAGGGACAGTGGTCAATTATGACCGTGTGAGCCTGCGCCCTAGCCAAATTTTTGACGTATTTGGGTATGAACACGCCAATGACCCCGATGGCACAGGCGAATTGCTGTCTAACGTGACCAGCATCGCACTTGCCCCCGATGAAATGAGCGCCCTTATTGTGGATGCCAGTGGCAACACCCTCTATCGTGCCAGCGCAGACGGCGCATTGGATGTGGTCACATCTTGGGAAAATAACCCGGTCCCCACCAGTGTCACCTTCAATAGCGATGGTAGCCAATACGCCGTCGGCTTCTTGATGGGCTTCCCCTTCCCCACGGGTGCGGCACGGGTAGAACTCTATGATAGCGCCACCGATGAGCTCGTCACCACCTATGAAGGACTCACCACCATCACCGATGTGTTATTCGATGTCAACGATTTTCTGCTGGTTGTGAGCTATGGCGAATTTAGTGGCGAAACCTTTAGCTGGATTCCCAATAGCGGGAGTGTCACCGTGATTCTCCCCGATGGCTCTTTTGTCTCTGGTGTTACAGGCTTGAATTTTCCCTATAGCATCGCCCAAAACCCAGTAGACGATATGTATGCGGTGAGCGTGAACAGCGTTGGTGAAGCAGGTTCTGGTATAATTATCACCTTCAGCGCCCCATAATAATTAACATTGTTTTTGAGGATGTAGTGGCTGTCTGCCAGTACATCCTCGTTGGGCTATATCATGCCCCTACGCCACACCAATTTTTTGTGATGACAATAAGCAGACCAACCCTGTTATGGCTGTGGTTACTTTTTATATCCATCAAGGAAAATCCACGGCACAATGCCATTTTTATCTTCGCGGTGGGTAATAGAAAAATGTCTTTGGAGCAAATCAACGGGGTTGCGATTGAGATGACAGCCAAGCAAATAAGCATGTATGGGTGAAAGCATATTCTGAATCGTAGAAAGAGGCTGGTTTGAGGAGCATATATGCTCAAATAAAAGTAGCCGTGCATTTGGTTTAGCCACCCGATTGAGTTCCTCAATTGCCAACGCCACATTTTTAACGGCACACAGTACCATTGAGACAATGATGACATCGTAATAATCAGACGGGAATGGTAATTTTTGCGCGTCTGCATTGATAACAATCGGTGCTGGATGGCATCTTTTTGACGTGGACAGCGCATCTAGCGTCTTTTTGAAGGAAATCTCGACGGCAGTGACATGACATCCGCGGGGATATAAGTGAAAATTCTTGCCGACCCCACACCCTATTTCTAGCACAGCGCCCTTTATATCATGAAATTTATCATCGAAACTCTGTTGCTTAAATTTCTCCATTTGATTCATGTACGCTCAATCCCTTTTCACGGCAGATTAAGTCACTAATACAAATAATTGGCTTATTGATAGTGTATCACACATCTCATGATGCGGTACAATCACTTACCCAATTTTTTCAATGAACGGTCATGCCCCTCCCGCGCCAATTCATGATTCGGGAGCATGGCTAGGACATGATCAAAATCCTGCACGGCGCGTTCATAATCATTGGATAAATAATGTGCCACGCCACGTTGATAATATGCCATCGCATTTTGTGAATTGAGCAATAACGCCTCATCGAAATCATTCACAGACAGGGCATATTCGCCACGCCCCAAAAGCAATACTCCCCGCGCATAATACGCATCGGCAAATTTCGGAAACAGCCGAATGGCTTGGGCATACCCATCTATCGCCGCTTCATCGCGCCCCGCCGCTTCATGATTGAGCGCCAATTCAAAATAATCTCCTGCATCAAATGGTTGTGAGTTAGACATCAGCACGCTCCTTATAATCCTATTTTAACATATTTTTATACACACACATCATTGAGCTTGCATCTGTCTTATGGGGTTGCTGGTGGTGTATAATTCACGCTCACACAGGCACTTTTTTCACCCACAAGGATATACATTGATGACCACCCCCACCCCACTCAGCCGTTTGATATTTCGCATTGCCTTCGCCCTTGTCGGTGTCACGACCACAGTGATTGCCAGCACCTTGCAACCCCTCACAGACTATTTTAAGATTCCCCTCGAAAACGGTGGGTTATTCACATCGGCTTTTTTCATCGGCGCATCGCTCACCATTTTGATTGGTGGCAATCTCTTAGACCGTGTTCCGAGTCGGCGCATCTCGATGACGGGCGCAACCCTGGTGGGGGTCAGTCTATTGGTCTTATCATTTACCCCCATAGCGGTTATCGGCTTTGCCAGTGTGTTTTTCTTTGGCATGGGCAATGGTCTGCTCATTGTCTGTGGCAACACACTCGCCCCACGCTATAATCCAGAAAGCCCTGCCCGCGAATTGAGCGCCATCAACTTTTTCTTTGGGCTAGGCGCGATTGTTGGACCGCAACTCGCCAATTTTGCCTTTTCCACTGGTGATTTTCGGTTGATGTATTGGGTGGTCGGCGCAACAGCCCTCTTGCTGGCAGTCGTATTCAACTTTTTACCCAGTTTTCCGCCAAGAACCAAATCCGATGTCATCGTCAAAGTGAAATGGGTCAACCTGATCCCATTTGCCATTTTGTTATTTGCCTATGTGGGCGTGGAAATCGGATTTTCGGCATGGATTAGCCCACAAATAACATTGGTCGCGCTATCGAGTGTGGCGACAGGCTCTGTGGCAATCTCGTTATTCTGGACGGGATTAACCATAGGGCGGTTTATCACCAGTTTTATTGCGGGGCGTGTCTCTGGCGATTGGTTGTTGATATTCGGCATTGGGGGTGTGGGCATTGGTGTGGCGGGGGTGTTGCTGTTTCCTGCCACAGAAATTATGTTGCTCATCATGTCATTTGTGGTGGGGTTTGGCTGTGCGCCCATTTTTCCCATCGGCTTGGCATTGCTCAATGAACGTTATCCAGACGGATTTGGGACAATATCGGGTGTGATTATCGCCATCGGCAACGGCGGCGCAATCTTTTTGCCCGCCATACAGGGACAAGTCGGCGGTGGTGTTAATGGCGGGATGATAGTCCCGCTCATCGCGGCGGGTGTGATGATGGTCTGCGCGTTTATCGCCAAAAATATACCGAAACCAACAGGAACAGTACAAGCATGAACGCTATTGAAAATAAAATCCGCTTGGTGGCACAAAAATATGCGGATTTATTCAAGAAAAATGTCCAAGAACGCACACTAGAAATGGCAAATGATGATAAATCGCATTATCTAATTTATCGGCTATTGGGTATTAGCGAAACTGAAGGCGAAAAAATTGACTTGTATCAAAATACGGGACGATTTTTATATCGCTATGCAGGGACATTTTTAGAATATACCACAAAACTTTGCTTTGAGGCAAAATTTCCAGAAGCACATTCACTTAGAATTCCCAACACATTACGAACCCGCCCCAAAACATTTGAGATTGATTGTCTTATCGAAAATGATGCCTACGAGATTAAATGGCGTGATGCCACCACTGATGGCGACCATATCCTCAAAGAACATGCCCGCCTCAAGGCAATTGTCTGGCAGGGTATATCCTAATTCGCATTATGTACTATTATCCCAATCGGACACAAGCCATCAGAATTCAATCGGCACTCGAAGATTTATATAAAGCCAACGGTGGTGCATATTATCATGGGGATAGCGCATGGACGTATATTCATGATAAAACAGAGATAGATTTGTTATCTATTCTCAAAAAATTAGCACACGAGAAGCGTTATGGATAATTTGGTTCATCATGGAGATTGCTTAGATATTTTATCTGGATTGCCAGAAAAATATGTTCACCTTGTGTACCTAGACCCGCCATTTTTCACCCAAAAAACACATCAATTACACTCGCGTGAATTGACCTTATATCAGTTTGACGATAAATGGGAAAACCTTCAGGCATATATTCAGTTTTTGCGTGAGCGTTTGGTCGCCATATACCGTGTGATGCGCGATGATGCAACACTCTTTTTTCATTGTGACCATAATGCCTCGCACCATATTCGCCTCTTATTAGATGACATATTTGGCGCAGACCACTTTTTATCAGAAATTATATGGTCATATAAACGCTGGTCAAATGGGAGCAATCGGTTACTCCCCGCCCACCAAACCCTATTGATGTATGCAAAATCGGCACAGTACACCTTTAATCGGCGCTATCAACCCTATTCAGAGACGACCAACCTAGACCAGATTTTGCAAAAACGCAAACGGGATGCCAATGGAAAGACCGTTTATGCCACAGATGCCGATGGTGCCATCATACTCAATGGCGCAAAACAAGGTGTTCCCCTATCTGATGTATGGGAGATTCCCTATCTCAATCCAAAGGCGCGGGAACGCACAGGCTACCCCACCCAAAAACCATTGCAATTATTAGAGCGCATTGTCGAATTATCATCCTCTGTGGGTGATGTGGTCTTAGACCCATTTTGTGGCAGTGGGACAACATTAGTCGCCTCAAAATTATTAGATAGGCAATTTATCGGGATAGATATATCCTTGCAGGCGGTTGAATTATCTGAGCAACGGCTCAAAAATCCCTATCGCTCCTCATCAAATCTCTTAAAAAAAGGGCGTGATGCCTATCAGAACCTACCCGATGCTGTGACCAAAATCCTGAGCAACTTACCTGTGCAATTGGTGCAACGCAATAGTGGTATTGATGCGATTTATAACGATTATCATCATGGCAAACCGATTGTCATTCGGGTGCAACGTCAGGGTGAAAATTTAACAGAGGCTTGTCAAAAATTAACCCGTGCAGGATTAACCAAGCAAGCGGGTTTAATGATTCTCATCGCCACAGAAAATATCACTCAAAATGATTTATTTGAGCCTGTTTTTTCGCCATCGGTAATGATTATCAATGCGCTGGCGCTCACTATTCAGCAACTTATCCAAGAAAAAATAGCCCTATTTGAAGGTGATTAATGCACATCTGGCAACTCGACCCCGCCAATCTCACACCCTATTATGACCTCGCGGTATGCGACGCACTCGCCCAAGCGGGTCACGATGTGCGCTTTATTTCCACGCGCTATATCC
>DAOTUO010000151.1:0-10822 GCA_034436595.1 Anaerolineae bacterium
CAAACGGGAATCCCCCGCCACCTGCTTGTGCATAGCCACCATAACCCATTTGTGGTTGTCCATAGGGGCTATAACCCATTTGTGGGGGTTGTCCGTATGGATTTTGAGGCTGTCCATACGGATTACTAGGCGGTTGTTGTGGTTGTCCGTAGGGAGTCTGAGGCTGTCCATACGGGGTTTGTGGCTGTCCATACGGATTACTAGGTGGTTGTTGTGGTTGTCCATAGGGGTTGCTAGGCGGTTGTTGTGGTTGTCCATACGGATTACTGGGCGGTTGTTGTGGCTGTCCATAGGGGTTACTAGGCGGTTGTTGTGGCTGTCCATACGGATTTTGAGGCTGTCCATACGGGTTACTAGGCGGTTGTTGTGGCTGTCCATAGGGGTTTGGTTGGTTGGTATTTGGCAACCCATAGGGATTGGTCACTGGGGTGCTTCCAAACGGATTTGTATCTGATGGCGGTGACGAAATAGGAGATGGTGTTGGTGCAGGTGGGCTTCCAAATGGATTCATTTGTGGAGGTGGCGATGTCACAGGGGGTTGTGATGTAATAGGTGTGGGTGGCTTTGATGCAGGCGGTTGCATATAGATATTGGTCGCCATATAGTCGCCATCGGCAGACATTTCTTCTATCGTAAATTGTATCTTGATAGATTGTGGCAAATTACCCAAACGAATTTCGTCATTGGGGCTGAGTGGCTTGCCATCGGTAAACACTTGTTGTCCATTCACAAATGTACCAGCACTACTTGGTTTGCTATCTACAGAACCATCTATAATCACATAGCCATCACCAACAAAACGGATATGGCAATGACGATTGCTTACATAACTAAATTCGGGTGTGCTTTCAAATTGCAGGTTGGCATCTTTGCCACGTCCAATGATAAATACAGCACCTGGGTCTCTGGGCAAATTATACTCGTGTGGCATACCACCGAGTTGTACGCGGATTTTTGCTTGGCTCATATAAATATCCCTTTTAGTACAATGCGATTGGTAATCATGACCTCATTATGACCCTAATCGCAAGATTTTGCAACAAATATCAAGCATTCTTTATAGGATTTTATTCGCTACGTAATGCTTGTGATGTTTGCAAACGGCTCATACGCCATGCGGGATAAATTCCAGCCAAAAGTGCCGCCACCACCGCTACTAAAAATGCCAGCAAAAATTCTTCTGGGGCAAAATAAAAATCCATCGTCCAACCAAATGAGCGCACATTAATCACAAACAATAACACCATCGCCAACGCCAAACCAATGGGCAATGCCAGCACGCCCGCCACCACCCCCATAAGACCTGTTTGTACCAATGTATATTGCCACAATTGGCGCGGAGTCATGCCATTGGCACGTAATACCCCATATTGGCGGGTGTTTTCTAGTTGCAATGATAATAATGCCGATAAAATGCCGATGAACGCCACCACAGTCGCCAATAGCCGTAACGCGATGGTGATAGAAAAAGCGTTATCAAAAATGACAAATACGCCCGCCCGTAGGTCACGGTTGGCTTGCACCAATAAATCGGTGTCGCGCACCGCTTCACGGATACGCCCCATGACCGCTTCTATATCGGCATCTGGAGAGATAAAAACCCCCAATGACGAAATATAGGGGTCATCATAATAATTTCGATACACCGCATTGGTCATATAGACTGTCCCTTGGTCGGTGGAATAATCATAATACACCCCCACTACAGGGAAGGTCTGCTCCCCCCTGTCGGTGAGCAGGCGCAGACTATCGCCCTGCTGGATATTCCGCCGATAAGCAAATGGCTCGCTCACCATCACCCCATCGGCTTCCATTGCCGTCCAATAATCGCCATTGGGCGCAGTCGTCCACAACAAACGGCGGTTATTCGAGATGTCAAAATCCACTGCGATAAGATTCGCAGGCGGAAAATCGGGGTAATCTGGCGCGGAAACACTGATAGACCGCGATGCCGATAGCCTGTCTACCCCTTCCACTGCACCCACAATCAGGCGCATAGATGGGTCTACATCCACCGTTGCGCGGTTAGATGTGAGCAAGGGCGGACTGAGATAAATATCACTCCCCAGCGTATTTTCTAGCCAAACGGATACCGTAGACCGAAAACTAGCAATCATCACACTCACGCCCACAATCACACTCACTGCCACAGTGAGCGCCGCCACCGCCACCGATGTTCGACTCAACGATTGCACCACCGCCCGCGTCCCCATCCGCCCCACTACCCCAAATAACCGACCCATAATCGGTGTGGCGATGCTCATCATACCCACGAGTACAATCGGGGTAAAAAATGCCCCACCGATAATAATCGCAAATAGCGCGATAAAGCTGATGATAATGTCTTGTGACGGAATTTGGAGCAGAAGTAGCCCAAATATGAGCGAACCAATCGCCGCGAGGGTAATATAGGGCAATAATGCCTGTGCCGATGCCTCTTGGTCGCTACGGCGCATAGCGCCTGCGGGTGGGATGCGGGTGGCAAGATAAGCGGGCAAGGCGGCGGCAGATATGCTGGCAAATACGCCAATAAATGCCCCTTTGATGAGGGTAAATGGCTCAACACTGATACGCTGGACATTCACCGTAAAATACAAGTCGCTGATGGTCTGTGCCACGATGCTCACGGCAAATCTGCCGAAGATGATGCCGAGTCCCAATCCGAGTAGCGTACCAATAAATCCAAGCACCGCCGCCTCACCTAATATCAGTGTAAAAATTTGCCGTTTTGTTGCGCCGATAGACCGCAAAATCCCCAACATGGGGCGACGCTGTACTACGCTAAATGTCACGGTGTTATAGATAAGAAAGACACCCACCACCAATGCCAAAAGGCTCAATGCCTGCAAATTGAGTTCAAATGCGCCTGTCATCTGTGCCAATGTGCCAACATTACGACTGGTAGAGATAAGTTGCGCCCCCAGTGGCAATATCGCCTCAATACGGCTCACCCATTCATCGGTATTTTCTGTGGGCAATATCAAGTCTATGCGGGTGATGCTATTGGGTCTGCCGACTAATTCTTGGGCAGTAGCAATATCGGCAATCAGCAGGTCATCAAGTGCCTGTTGGCTGAGTTCATCGTTAGGACTGAGTACCCCCACCACACGCACATCGGCAGTGAATGTCCCCACGCGCAGGGTGATGCTATCGCCAATTTCTATACCATAACGCCCCGCGAGGGTCGCGCTCATCAAAATGGTATTAGGTTCTGCGATAAACGCATTAAGCGCCTCAAATGCGCTATCCCCCGTATTATTGTTGTTAACTTCCACTGTATTTAAATAAGCGCGGAAGGGCGCTTCTGAAAATGGGTCTACACCCAATAGGCGTAAGGGTTGGTCGCCCAATTGCACCCCACGCACATATTCTTCGACAATTGGGGCGCTGGCACGCACACCTAAATCAATCCGAATTTGGTCAAAAAGGCTGGTGGGCAAAATATCCGATGAAGCAATGACTTGATGTGTCGCATTGCCAGAAATGCTCTGGGCGCTCAGTTCAAAGGCACGTTTGGCAGAGCCATTTGCCACATCAATGGCAATCACCATCGCCACACCCAACGCCACACCCAAAATAAATAACAGACTTTGCATAAAGCGCCTGTTGATATACCGTTCACTGAGTCTGAATAAAATGGGTCTGACCATCATTACACCGCCATATTGTTATCGTCAATTTATAGGAAATACACACCTATTATCATCCAACGCGCTATACTGATGCTTGGTATTTGCTGAATATCAGATGATAATCGTGAATTATCTCACAAAAAACTTAGGGATTCATCCCCTTTAACTCATGCGTTTGTGCGATAATGATAAAAATGTTGATACACTGTTAACGGTGAAATTCATAACAATTGGCTTATAATACATATATGGACACTAAAACGCTTATCACAATACGCAATCTGAATAAAACGTATGAAGAGGGGGGACGCGCCCGCCATGTATTAGACGCGGTAAATTTAGATATTCTTCAGGGTGAATTTTTTGTGATGCTGGGCAAAAGTGGCAGTGGTAAATCTACCCTACTCAACATGATTAGTGGCATAGATAAGCCAGATAACCCAGAATCTGCTCAAATCTGCATCGAATCCACCGACATCACCAAACTGAATGATACCCAGCAGACCCTTTTTCGGCGTGATAATATTGGCATTGTGTTCCAGTTTTTTAATCTCATCCCCACCCTCACCGTACTCGAAAATATCACCCTTCCGCTTGAATTGCGGGGAGAAAGCCGTAAGACCAGCGAGCAAAAAGGCATCCGTTTATTAGAACGTGTTGGCTTAGGCAATCGGGGTGGTGGTTTTCCAGACAAGCTCAGTGGTGGCGAGCAACAACGGGTCGCTATTGCCCGTGCCTTAGTACATGAACCAAAATTGGTACTGGCAGATGAACCCACAGGCAATTTGGATGAAGAAACGGGCGAGCGTGTTTTGGCATTGTTGCTAGAACTCACCCGCGAAGAAGGCAAAACGTTGGTCATGGCAACACATAATCAAGAAATTGTGCCTTTTGCAGACAGAGTTTCGCGGATTCATGAAGGCAAATTGCACATCACCAACAATGCCACCGCTAAGATGGTCATAGAACCAGTATAAGTTTGGAACTTTTCCAAAACTGATATTTCGTTTATGCTTTCTAAATAGCGTTCTTATATAGCTATGTTTTCATTTGAGGGGCGTTATTATTATCGTCACTTATCCGACCGTGCAAGACCATGCAGTGGAAAGGTAAAACATCATGAGAGAGCCTGACCCAATCCTCGTAAAGCAACTCTTAAGTGAGTTGCGCGATGTGAACAAAGAAAAACGTCGCACCGCCGTCATGAAACTTGGCATGGTCGGAGGCGAACAAGCAGTACGCGCCCTGATTAACGCCGTTCAAAACGACTATGAAGACCTGATAGTGCGCGGACGCGCCGCCCTTATGTTGGGCAAAATTGGCGACACCCGTGCAGTAGACCCCCTTATTCGCGCCCTCGATGCGCCCGGTTACCAGACCCCACTCAATGCCGCCCAAGCACTCGGACAAATCGGAGACCCCCGCGCCATAGAACCACTGGTGGTATTTGCCAGCAATGGACGTGATAAGACCCGCGAAACCGCTATTAATTCGCTCAAAAAATTGGGACATGAGTTTCATATCCCCGAATTAGAGCCAGAGAAAATTTAAAGAATGTGTATACCGTATATGGGGTTTGCGCTGGCAAACCCCTATGTAATCTATCAGACCAGTACTGCTTATACCCCACCATCCACAGGGATACTCGCTCCTGTGATAAAACTTGCACTATCCGATAATAAAAATAGCGCCATATTTGCCACTTCTTCGGGTGTTCCAACCCGCCCCAAATAATTATGTGCCGATGTTGTCAGGTCATTGTCTTCAATATCACCCGCACAAATCACATTGACGCGCACATTTTTTGGCGCAAATTCACGGGCAAATTGTTTGGTCATGGCAATCAATCCGCCCTTGCTGGCGATATATCCCACACCGCTTTCGAGTGAGGTGGCGGTGCTGGCAAGGTTGAGAATCACCCCACCGCCTTCATCTGCCATCACCCGTCCCATCAATTGGCTACAAAAAAATGCCCCTGTGAGGTTGACATCCAATTGTCTGCGCCAATCCCATTCATCTACCGCATTGATGACCCCCGCTTTATACACCCCTGCGGCGTTGATAAGGTAATGCACCCGTCCGAATGTCTCGCGGGTGTTTTCGATGAGCGCTGATGCCTGAAACCGATTGCATACATCGCCTTGCATCGCCATCGCACGTCCGCCCATGCCTGTTATTTCTTCGCCAAGCGAAAAAATACGGTCTGGGTTAATATCGTTCACACCCACCGCACACCCACTTTGCACCAATGCGAGTGTGATTGCACGCCCAATACCTGTGCCTGCCCCCGTGATTATCGCTGTCTTACCACTAAAATTGATATTAAGCTGTGTCACACTATTTTTTCTCTTTCAGAATACGGGTAATTTGCTCAATATGATTGACATCGTGCGTTCCGACTTGTATGGCAGAACGGGTCATCGGAAATTCGCCATATTCGGGATGAAAGCCATTGCGTTCCCATTGTTCTGGGGTGAGCGATTCAAAAAAGGTGATGAAACGTGCGCGTGTACTGTTGAGTTCTGCTAACACGGCGTGCAGATTTTGGTTGTTATACTCGTTTTCAATCACCAATGCTTCATGGTCGCGTGGGACAAAAGTAGGATCCTCTTCATTCAAAATTTGATTTGCCCGTTGATAAAAAATTTCGTCATAATCACGCAAATGACATAGCACCTCCAACACTGTCCATCCATCACCATTATCGCGGTAGGTGGTGGCATCGTGTTGCGACACATCAGATAAGATGATATTCAAAATTTTTATGCTATTGCTCATGAGGGCGAGGTGTGCTTTGCGAACAATCATCAAGTCCATTGCAAACAATCCTTTCGTGAATTGGGTCATCCGATATATGATAGCGCCTGTTGATGATGACGATAAGGGCGGTTGAATGAGAATCCACTGGAAATTGCTAATGATGCTGATGCTGGTGATGCTGGTGATGAACATCACCCTTCTCCAAGCTGGTTCTGAGGGGCATATCATGACGGTAGAGCGCACCATTGCCCTATATGCGGGCGCGGGGCGCACTTATCCCCAAATCACGACCATGAATGCGGGGACACAAGTCGCCTTATTGGGGCGCAACACCATTGGCAACTGGTGGTTTGTGCGGCTGAATGACACCGCAGACGGATGGGCAATGGCAGGATATTTTGTTGATGACCACAATCTCCACCTGAGCGATATTCTCATCATAGACAGCTACCACGCCGATTTATCACGAGTGACGGGTGAATTGGCATCACAACTGCACACCATCCCCATTTTGCCCACCATGAGCCACGCCATGCACGACATATTTGCGCGTGGGCAATCGTTGGGCAATGCGCCGAATGTTATCTCCAAAGTGGGCGATTCTAATAGTGCACAAGCGATTTATCTCTCGCCGATTAGCGCGGGGAATTATGATTTGGGGGTATATGATTTTTTGGCAGATACGGTAGATTATTTCTACGAGTCATTTGGCATTGTGTCACAATCTGCCAAAGTGGGCATGAATCTATTTTCGTTATTTGAGCCGATATGGGCAGATCCCGATGTATGTGAAGCGGGTGAATCGCCGTTATTATGCGAGTATCGCCTCAATATGCCCTCGGTTGCAGTCGTGCTGTTTGGGGTGAATGATGTGCAAGTGCTGAATCGGGCAGAATACGAAACACAAATGCGCCTATTAATTGAGCAGTCGCTTGAACATGGCGTGATTCCATTGTTATTGACCTATGGCAGTGACCCAAATTTAAATCCTAACCACGCCCAATTATTGCGGTTTAACCTCATAACGGCAGAATTGGCAGATGAATACGATGTGCCACTGCTCAATTTATGGGCATCGCTCACCGATTTGCCCCGTAACGGGGTAGGTGAGGATTTATCACACCTAACCAGCACGGGCGATGGCATGAATTTGACAGGCAATGAATCGTTCTATGGATTAAGTCTACATCATTTGTTAGTATTGCAGGCGTTGGATGGTATCCGCAGAGAGGTAATTTTGGCTGATGAAATTAGTGACTAGAGAAAATGTATTTGCATTGGCGTTGTGTATTATCATGATTTTGGTGTTGATTGTGTCCGCCGATAGCACCCCTACATGGATTTATCAAGGATTTTAACCCGTGACCTTTAACCTGACTCTGATTGCCATTTTTATGGTGTTTGGCTGGACATATAGCCTTGTCTTGCCTCGTGCATGGCGCGGATGGGCATTATTTATCGCCAGTGTGGTGGCGGTGTATGCGCTCCAACCGCCACTACTCATTCGTCACATGGATTTTATTCTGCCCACCGCGACATTGCTCCTTGTGGTAATCGTATGGGTGGTGACTGCTCCGCGCATAGGGGGTAAATTTAGGTGGTCACAGGCAGATTTGATAACGGTGGGTATGTTGCTCATCATCATTATGGGGTTATCGCTCCTGCGTTTATTGCCAGAATCCTTGAATCTATTCACCGCATCCCGCCCACCAGAAACACTTCCCGTTATGGTGGTATTGGCGATATTCGCGGTGGTGACGGTCGGCATGGGGGCGCTCACCACCCAATCGCGCCAGCGCCGTGTGTTGAGTATCTTCATTTTGGTCATTATCGGCGTGTTTATCATCCTAAAAACCGAAGCATTGGCGGTTGCCCTCAGTGGATGGTTGCGTGAGCAAACAGGCAGAGATAGCACACTGGCGAATCCACTAACTGATTTGAATTGGCTCGGATTTTCGTATGTGGCGTTTCGGCTGATTCATGTCCTACGCGACAGACAAATGGGCAAATTGCCCGATATAAGTCTGCGCGATATGCTCACTTATATCGTATTTTTCCCAAGCCTGACGGCGGGTCCGATAGACCGCGTAGAACGGTTTGCGGATGATATGACTGCTCTCAAAGAGATGAATGGGCGCGACCCTGCACGGTTGGTAGAAGCGACAGCACGCATTTTTATTGGCATCTTCAAGAAATTTGTCGTGGCAGATAGTTTGGCACTTTTCGCGCTTAATGCTATCAATGCCGAACAGACGATAAACGCGGGGGGTACATGGGTATTGCTCTATGCCTATGCGTTCCGCCTATTTTTCGATTTTAGCGGCTATTCGGATATTGCCATTGGCATCGGGTTATTGTTTGGGGTGCGCCTGCCAGAGAATTTTAACCGACCATACCTCAAAAATAGCATTACAGCATTTTGGCAATCGTGGCATATCACCCTGAGTAACTGGGTGCGCTTTTATATTTTTTCACCCCTCACACGCGCAATGCTTCGGTGGAAACGCCGACCCTCTAGCAACATCATCGCCCTTATCGGACTCATGGCAACCATGATGATTATCGGCTTGTGGCATGGGATTAGCCTCACCTTTTTTATTTGGGGTGTGTGGCATGGGGTGGGGTTATTCATTCATAAACTCTGGAGCGACCGCACGCGCAAATGGTATAACCAATTCAAGAAAAAAGAGGGGCAATTGCGCCTGTGGAATTTAGTGGGGATGGTATTTACATTCCATTTTGTGGTGCTGGGATGGGTGTGGTTTGCGTTACCCGATATGACCATTGCATTGACCGTATTCGGCAAATTAATTGGAGTAGGATTTTAGTATGTGGGGCTGGCTTATTCATCCAGAAAAACCGTACACATGGGGATTTATTGGTCGTGTGGGGCTAAAAGCGATGATATTATTCATCATCGCCAATGGCTTATTTATGGTGTTGCAACCGATGGATTTTATCAGCCGATTATCACTGTATAACGTGGTTTTTGACGGGCGGGTGCGCTTGCCATACGCGGGAAGTGATTCATCGCAATCGTATGCGGTCACAATGGATAATATTCCCGCCATGATTGCCTCGCATCAAGTCGCACGTCCCAAAGCCGATGACGAATTTCGGGTGTTGATACTCGGTAATTCTGGGATATGGGGGTTTTTATTGCCCCCACAACAGACACTCGCGCCACAGCTGAATGATATGAATTATTTGTTGGCAGATGGTCGGCGGGTGGTGGCATATAATTTGGCATATCCATTGCCCCTCACACTACGCGATTTGCTTTTGCTCGATGAAGCCATGCGCTATGAGCCAGATATGGTGGTTTGGTTGGTCTCTATGACCTCTTTTTTCTTGCCAAGCCAATTTGTAGATACGATGGTCATCAATAACCGCGATGGCGTGAGCCAATTGATAGATAATTATGAATTAGCGATTAGCCTATCCGACATCAAATTTCCAGAGCATAATTTTTTTGGTCAACTGGCTTCATCGCAACAAGTATTGGCGGAGTTATATCGCAATCAACTCTATGGGATGATGTGGCAATCAACCGAGAGTGACCTGTTTATTGAGGCTTATGCGCCACTATCTAACGATTTGGAAGAAGATGTAACATGGGGTGGCTTTGAGCCATTCGTGCCACTGGTAGAAGACAACTTATTTTTTAATGTGGTGGATGTGGGCTATACCATCAGTGGCGATATTCCACTCATCGTTATCACCCAACCGATGTTTATTGCGACAGGGGCAAATAGCGATGTACTATACAATAATGATGCGCCCCGTTGGGCATTCGATTCGTATCGGGCGTTGTTCACTCAATTAGCCCCACAACGCAATTGGCACTACTGTGATTTATGGGATGCCCTTCCCAACGAATTTTATACCGATACACCCTTTCATATCAATTCAGAAGGGACTGGCGAATTGGCGCGTATCATAGGCGAGATGATGACCGATTATATGGAATTTGGCTATTTAGGGCGGGAATGTGAGTAACTATATCTGATGTGGAATTGGCTCATTCATCCAGAAAAACCGTATACATGGGGATTTATTGGTCGTGTGGTGCTAAAAGCAATGATATTATTCATCATCGCCAATGGCTTATTTATGGTGCTGCAACCGATGGATTTTATCAGCCGTTTATCCCTCTATAACACCCTATTCGTTGGGCGGGAACGCCTCCCCTATGGGGCAAATTCCGCCCAAGCCTATACCCTCACGATGGATAACATCCCTGCGATGTTCGCCACACACGAAATCAACCGCCCCAAAGCCGATGATGAATATCGGGTGGTATTGGTAGGCGATTCTGCCACATGGGGATTTTTGCTAGAGGCAAATCAAACCCTCGCGCAACAACTCACCGATAGGGGCTATTTGTTGGCAGATGGTCGGCGGGTGGTGGCATATACCATCGCACATCC
>DAOTUO010000152.1:0-3138 GCA_034436595.1 Anaerolineae bacterium
AACGATTTGGGCGAAGAAATTGCCCATATGGTGGTGCAAAAAAATGAACCCTTACGCTATTCGGCAGATTTTGCGACCACACGCCGTTTGCCCTCCAGCCGTGCCTTGCCGTTGTATCTCATCGCACAGGTGGTACTCGGATGGTCACATGAAGATGAGGCATGGCGCTTGGGCTTGGTGGTTGTGCCAGATTTAGCCTCTGCTCGTAAAAGTCGCTGGTGTGAGATTGCCAATTGGCCCGACCCAGACCATGATGTATTTGCCAAAATCGCCCAGGAAGCGGGTGAAGCCCTTGCCGATGTGTTGGGCGTGCCGTTTAAGGTCATCCCACCCCGCCCAGAGATCCAAAGAGCCTCTGCACAAATGCCCGCATTGCCCATCGCACTTCAATGGTGGGATGTGGTGGCAGAAGGGCAATCGTCCCTAGAACTTATCCGTCCAGCGCGGTGGATGCGGGCGCGGGTGGTGCGTATCCTGTGGTATGTGTTTTGGATGGCGGTTTATGTGTTGCTGTCTGCGACCACGCTCAACACCAATTTGGCGCTTCCCAACGCCGGGACAATGCTCCCCAGTCCCGAATTGCTCCCCTATTTGGGGTTGGGTATGGCAGTGGTGATGGCGGTGCTAATTGGGATTATCGTCTATGAATTATTTGTCACCCCCAACCGCATTTTCTTTGATGGTCAGTCGCGTAAGGTGCTTGCGTATCGGGGTGATGATGTCAAATGGGAAAAAGACGGGCATGATTTTTCGGCGGTGTATGTCTCGCATGTCCTCCGCAAGCGCCGTAACAAGGAATTTATCCAACTGAGCGAAATTAATTTTCATCTGGGGGGAAATCAGTTTGAGCGCCTACTCGAAGAGACCCCCAAGCAGAATCAAGAATATATTTCCGCAGAAAAACTCAAAGATGGCGTGTATCCACTTGCACCTGCCACATCCGATACACCCGTGAGCGCCATGCAAGGGGTGACATTGAATATCGCCCGTGTATTGGGCAATCTGCCCGTCATGTATGACCAACGGATGCGCTAAATAGGTGGGAGGTGTTTTATGACACTCAAGGAAATTATTCAACTGGTAGACCCATTATCGCCACAAGAAAAAACGGAATTGGTGGATTATTTGGTTAAATTACCAACACCAATGCCCGAATTACATACTGGGACAATGAATATTGATGCCCTGTTGCCTATATTTCGTGATATGCGTGTCGAAATGGGCAATGAAGCATTTGCAGATATGTTAGACGATATGAACACCGATTATATTGAACCATTTGATGAAAATGAGTTTGATATACGATTTATATCCTCGATACCAATGTCATTGCCGATATGATGAAAGAAGCTACTCCTGTGATTGATAAGATCCGTCAAATACAAGATGAGCATATTTTGTGTTTAACGCCACCTGTAGATTATGAGGTGATGCGCGGGTTATTACATAAAGGGGCAACCGCTCAAATTTTGCGCTATGAAAATTTAATCCGCCCAAATTTTCAGTGGACTGGATTAACTGATTTTGATTGGCGACAAGCCGCCGTCTTTTGGGCAGATATGAAAAGGATTGGCAAGCAATTATCCGACATGGATTTGCTCATCGCCGCTATCACCAAACGCCTCAATGCCACTCTTGTCACGGCTGATGACGATTTTATGGCGCTCCCCATCATGCGTGATAATTGGAGAATATAATCACATCTTAACTTCACCATAACGCAAGCGCACAAAAATATTGCATAATAGTATATTACATCACCCTTATTGTCATACAAAGGATGTAATACTATGTCAACTGAACGCCCAATTATCCTTTTTACCAATGATGACGGCATTCAATCGCCCGGATTATGGGCGGCAGTCCGCGCCTTTCAGGGGTTGGGCGATTTATTGGTGGTTGCCCCGCGTGAGCAACAATCGGGCATGGGACGCAGTATGCCCGTCACCAGCGAGGGACGCATTTATGCCTACGAAACCGATGAACCCAATGTTATTGCCTATGCAGTAGACGGCACACCCGCGCAATCTGTGCAACATGGTGTGTTAGAACTCGCATCACGCCTGCCATCGCTGGTGGTGTCTGGTATCAATTATGGCGACAATTTGGGGAACGGTGTCACCATATCGGGGACGGTGGGGGCGGCGATTGAGGCGGCAAGTTTGGGAATCCGTGCCATCGCCCTATCACAACAAACCCCAAAAGATTTACACATGTCGTATTCAGAAGAAATTGATTTTACAATTCCTGCCCATTTTGCCCGTCTGTTTGGCAAATGGTTGCTAGAGAATGAAGCCATCCCCGATGACATAGACTTGCTTAAGGTGGATGTGCCATTGGGGGCAACCATTGACACTGAATGGAAGGTTACACGGCTGAGTCGGAGACGGGTGTATTGGCCCACGCGCCCAGAACGCGCCAGTATTAAGGATATTGGTCGGATGGGCTATGAGTATGCCACCGACCCATCTATGGCAGAACCCGATTCGGATGTATACACGATGTTGCACGAAAAATTCGTTTCGGTCACACCCATGAGCCTCGATATGACCTCTCGGACAGACCTTTTTCGGTTGTCACAATTTTTGGAGGGTAAGAAAAAATACGGCGAGCGTGACTAATTATCATCAAAATACATAGATAAAGTCGCTCGGAAGATGAAATCTACAGAAAAGCCTTCCTCATCCACTTTTGTGTAGATGAGGTCTATCAATTCTGGTGATAATTGAGCAGTAAATTTGGTTTTTATGAACGGTATTATCATTTAAATACGTTGTAGGTGTTTCCAAACTCGCTATAACCTCATCTATAGAATGAACTCGACCAGCATTGGCATCTTCAATGGCTTTCTCAACTATAGCGATAATTTCTTCTGTGGTAGGGTCATCTTGCGAGTCATCGGCAAAATAATCATCCAGCGCAAGAATAACAATCTCATTGAGCGCAATTTGTTTTTCTTGGGCTTTTATATTCACAGTTTTTATCAGGTAATCTGATAATGTGACGATAAAATTGGTCATGACAATTCACCTATATCACCTTCCACGATATTGCATAACAACCTCATGCGTCCCAGCATCCACCCACACGGCGCGGAACATCACATCGGCGCGGAAAATCGGCGCGTCTACACCATCC